>NZCA01000015.1 GCA_002688095.1 Nanobdellota archaeon | reverse complement strand
TTATATCATGAAAATCTGACCTTGTTTCCTGTGAGTATGTTTGTAAGGCTCTATTTTTTCTTCTATGAGAAAAAGGTGTCGCATCCTCTGCATAAGATGTATAATGTTCAGTAAATGGTTTAATACCTTCATATTTTCTAGCCCCATCTACAAAAAGATCATCCACAATTAAGACTTTTTTTGCTGTGTCTTTCATCTTAATACACGCTTACTTTTTTTTCTAAAGCATCCACTATTGTATACTGCAGGTTCGATAAGGCATGACGTCGTTTTTCACTGAAACTGGAGCTATTTCGAAGGTAAATATTAGTACCATTGGAAAGAGTATATTCTGCCCAAGGACCAAATAAAGCATTTTTACATCTCCTAATCCTGTCTAAATCTTCTTTATTATTCCCTTCTTTAAGTTTAAGCTCAAGTGGGAAAGCAATCCCCATACTGTCGACATGCCTTCTCTTTATTGAAGAAGGAAAATCATACCATCCTCTAAGCTCATTACCATCAGAAGTCAGAGTTCCAAAAACAGGTAAATGCCATTCCTCTCCTATAACTTCTGGGTCGTATTCTTCAAGGAATCCCCTATAATTAGAAATATAGTCTTCTCCTTCTAATTCTGGAAATGCTCTCCTTAAGCAAGAAACCTTATCAGAAAAATCAAGAAGATCCACCGATAAGTCTTCAAATTCTTCTTTTGATCTTACAATACCATATAAGTGTTTTTCCATTTTATCCATCCTTTATTTTATTACTTTTTAGTAAGAATATTGCTTATTTAAATATTAGTCCCCCCTTAGTAGGGGTCTATAGAAAGATTTAAATAGATTGAAAACACTGTAAATTCCATGTTAAAAGAGTTAGAAGATTTAGGACTAAGCAAAGGGGAAACAAAAGTTTACCTCGCTTTATTTGAATTAAAAGAGGGAACCAAGCATTCAATAGCTAGAATTGCTGGAGTCTCTGAATCAAAGATATATGAAATATTAGATAAATTGATAAAAAAGGGGCTAGTTTCTTCAATAACTAAAAATAATATAAAAAGGTTCTATCCTGCAAATCCTAATAAATTACAAGATTATGTAAATAAAAAGAAAAATGAGCTAGAAAAAGAACAAAAGATTGTTGATATTCTTTTGCCACAACTTTTTCAAAAAATTTCGGAAGAATCAGAATTATCCAAAGTAGAGGTATTTGAAGGATTTAATGGAATTAAAAGTGTATTAGAGGAATTAAAACAAGAATTTGATTCAAAATATGAGTGGATAGCGATGGGAATTACTTCTTCTAAAAAAGAAATTTTTAATAGAATGTGGACTAATTTTCACAAGGAGAGAGTCAGGCATAAGATAAAATGCAGATTTATCTTTACAGATAAAGGAACATCCTTCTATAATGATTTATCAAGTATGTCTCTAACAAGTACGAAGGTCATTAAACAAATCACCCCTTCAGGAGTCGCCATTTATAAAAACAAAACATTAATTCTTTATTATGGGAAAGAACCTTCTTGCATTTTCATAACTAATAAAGAAATATCCCAATCCTTTACAGAGTTTTTCAACGGAATATGGAAAATATCAAAATCATAAAATAAACCGCTAAGCCCGAAGACTTAACAGGAGATAAAACAATGCCCAAAGAAGAAAAAAACACCTCATTTGAAACAGGAATAATCAATCTAGAAGATTTAGCTAAAAATCAACATTATAGATATCAAGATATTTTTTATATTGAGTTTCATCCAGAATTTAAAAAAGAATTGTATAGTAAAATAAAAGAAGTAGCCAAAACAATTAGAAATTTATCAAAAGAAACAGGGATTAGTTTTACAAGATTATGGGACCAATTAACAAGGGTACCAATATCAATTGAAGTCTTAAACAAAGTCTCAAAGTATTTAGTAGATAAAGGACATATAAAATATTTACTAAAAAACATAGAAAAGAAAATTTTTTACATCAAAAGTAGCGGATCCAAATCTCAAAAAATATACTCTCCCAATTTACCCATAATCCTAAAAACGAAAGAAGGAATGAGATTCATTGCTCATCTGTATCATGACGGAGGAATCGGACAATATAATAGACAACCAAATTATACAAACCAATCTCTTGATGAAATAAAGGGTTTTCTTAAGGATGCCCAAAAACTATTTGGAAGTTTCGATAGAAAAATAACAATGTGGACTAATCCAAGAAGTAAAAAAAATTACTATAGAATTAGTCTTCCAACAATTATTGGACAAATTCTTATTCGTATAGGGTATACTCCCGGAGATAAAACTAAAAACAATTCACCAATTTTCGCATTTCTTGAAAATATAGAAGATAAAAATCTAATGTCGGAGTATCTAACAAAAGCTTTTAATGATGATGGATTTGTCAGAAAAAGAAGTATAGGATTGGGGCAAGCATCATTAATAAAAGAAAAAGAAATGCCTTCAAGAGTATTACTTTTAGATAAATTATTTTTAGAAAAATTAAACATAAAAGTAAGGGGACCCCAATTAGTCCAAAAATACCAAAACAGACATGGCTTAGTAACAAAGTATGATATCCAAATTTATTCCAAAAAAAATATTCAACAATTCTATGAACAAATAAAATTAATAGAACGCAAAAATAAACAAATAGAAAGTTATTTACTTAATTGGGGCCAGAAAAAGAACAGTTAGGACATTTATACTTTATAGCTGTTTTTTTACAATGTTCACATCTAATTATTTCAATCTTGCCACAATTAGGACATTTAAACCTCGTAAATCCTCCTTGGACATTCTTATTACAACTTGAACACTTTAATGTTTTTTCCATATTTAATCTATCAAAAATTGAATTTATAAAGCTTTTTAAAATGGAAAAATAAAGAAAAAAAGATGGGTGAGTAGTTCAATCTGGATAGAATAGGACCTTGCGGTGGTTCCGATTCGGGTTCAAATCCCGGCTTGCCCGTTCTATACATCCTTAATACCTTCACTAGTCACCACAAACAAAGCTTCTGCATCAGGCATTGCAGGTGCATCTACCAATTTAGCTACCCTTGTTCCTTTCTTACCTCTTCTCAAATATACTCTGTAAGTAGACGCATGTGCCAATACATGACCCCCTATAGCTTCGGTGGGATCTCCAAAAAAAGTATCCGGCTTAGACATAACTTGATTAGTCACATATACCGCCAACTTATGGGTCTGTGCTAATTTCAAAAGTGTATGTAGATGCCGGTTTAATTTCTGTTGTCTATCTGCCAATTGTCCTCTGCCAGAAAAGTCACTTCTAAAATGTCCCATCAAAGAATCCATTATAATTAACCTAATTGGCAATCCTTGTTTAATCAAATCTCCAATATTTTCCGTCAACAACATTTGATGGTCACTATTAAAAGACCTAACACCACGAAAATTCTTTAAGGCTTCTTGAGGATCTAATTTTTTTGCTTTAGCTAAATCCGCAAGATACTCTGGCCTTATAGTCCCTTCACTATCGACCCAAACAGCGATTCCTTCTGCACCTCCTTGGTCAAAAGGTAATTGAACAGTCACAGATAATTGATGTGCAATGCTTGTTTTTCCAGAACCATAAGCCCCATACATTTCAGTAATAGCTCCAGTCTCAACTCCTCCTCCTAAAATTCCATCCAACGCCTTACTTCCAGTCGTTATTTTAATGGTTTCATCTCTTTTCTTCAATAATTCTTCTCCAGTTTCAAAACCCATCTCCAAACTATCCCTAGCTGAAGCAATTATTTTCCTCGCAGTAGTTTCAGTAACACCTGCTACATTTACCATTTCTCCAGGACTTGAAACCGCAATAGAAATAAAACTATCAAATCCAGCCGCAATCAGTTTTTCAGCAGTTGCTGCACCCACCCCCGGCAATTTTTCTATACTTTCTACTTTTACCATCTTCACCCTTCCTTCGCTAACAACAATTCTTCTTGAGCTTTCTGCAAAAGTAAAATCATTCTTGCAATGTCATTCCTTCTGATATTGGTTATTGTATGGTCATACCATTTCCCATCTTTATTCCAACTTTTCCTTAGAGAAACCGTCTTAAATTCGGTTTCCATCTTCTCACCATCCCTTTCGATTTCTCTTTTATTACTCCACACACTACAATCTATACTCCCACTCCTAAATTTTTTTATAGGTAATCCTCCTACCATTTTACTTACCTCCCTTCCTTATCGGATTTTTTTCAATGGAAGTTCTAGAATTAACTAAAACCTCTCTATAATAAGTATCAAACCAAACTTATAAACGCTACGAGTCCATGGCGAATATGTCGTTTATGTCGTTTAACTAGCCACATACACTTTCTTTACCTTTTTCTTAGCCATAAACTCTTCATCAAAATCTTCATCGAAGTTCTCCAAAAGAGATTCATAATCACTATTAATAAACACTTTTCCAAGCATGTTCTTTTCAAGACTCTTCTAGCTTAAAAACTTTATCAACATCAAAACATCTATTACCAATATCCCATAATAAATAATGGATTCCAATTTACCCCCTGTTCTAACAAAACCACTCAATCTCAATTGTTTGAAAGGATAAATAAAATTAATCCCTTGTAATGTAAAGCCGTCTGCAATCAAATGACTTAAAAATCCGATAAAAAAACCATAACCCAAAGATGCATTAAAAGCCCACAAAAAATAGGAAATTACTCCTCCAAGGAATACACTATGAAAAATCCCCCGATGTCTAAAAATAAAATTTAAAATTTCAGATAAAAAACCCAGTTTCCTCCCAAATTTGCTTTTAGGCTCATCAATATCTGGAATCCCGGATGCAATTAAGACAGCTGGAAAAAACAACCACCAAACACTCAAACCAAAATAATCATAAAAAATAAGACCGGATAAAAAAGCAAAAGCTAAATGCGTTCTAAATATCACTTTCTAATTCCTTCAACAACATCTCCGGATTTAATTCCTCTAAATTATTTGCAATAAACTCAATTCTATTAAACATATCATTCTTAACTGCTCTTCCACCCACTTTAATCTGCTTCCCCAAAATTTTATCTTTTAAAGGTTCCACATCTCCAGGAGTATCTTTTAATTTTAATAATTCTTCAGGATTTATCCCAAACAAATCAGATACTTGATCTCTAAAACATACCAATCTAATATTCTCACTCCCATCATCTAAAATACAATTAACCACACTAGAAAAGCTAGGCTCCACTTGTCCATGTGCTGCACATTTGAAAATTCCATTTTCCATATTTGCTCGTTTCCCACATTCTCCACACACTTCAAAAAACCTTGGATCAAAAATCTGCACCACAGTTCCTTTCAAAGAAACATTCTTATCCTCTTCCTTCAAATCTTTAATTTGTTTTTCTTTTGTTACAACAGGCGTGCTAATAACTTTCTCAATAACTATCCCTTCTGGATTTAATTTAAAAACAGAATCTTTATTCAAATGAATTTCCTTATAACCATTATTTTCTCTAATGTATCCATTTTCTACCCTCACAACCACATCTTCTTTAATCTCCTTCTCCATCACATTCAAATGACCATCATCCCACAATACTACACGAATGGTTCCAGTTTCATCCCCTATTAGGAAGTTTCCCACTCTTCCTTCTCTATTTTCTTTTTTAAATTCCCTAATCCCAAAATTCATGGTCACCTTCCCATTTAAGTTAACATTCCGCATCCCATTTTTAACTTCTCCAATCTTAATTTCCCCTACATCTTCAAAAATTTTAACCCCTAATTCATTAGCAATAATATGTGCAGCACCTTCCTTACTTACAAGTCCAGATAATTGATCTGTCTTTTCTTTTATCTTCTTTTCAATCTCTTCTTCACTCAAACCTTTCTCTTTCAATTTACTCAGAATTTCATCATAGTTTAGATTTACAATCATAATTAAAAAAAATTAGCACTCCTATAAAAACTTATCTTAACTCTATCATTTAGGTAATCCAAAACCAATTCTTATTTCTCTCCAACCTTGGTAGGGTTTTAAACTAGTTGCATTAAACAACACATACTCTTTATTTTCATCCAAAGCTATCTCCCACTTAAAATCCTTATTATCCCTGCATTCCTCATATAAATAATTCCTAGAGATTTCAATATTTTCATTCTCTTTCCTCACACAACTTAAAGCAAATCCCTTAATCCGATTATAATTTTTAAAATCATAATCTAAATAATACTTAACTTTAGACTCAAAACCATAACTTGTCCCTTCATGAATTAAAACAACATCACCCTCTACCTCTACATAATTACCATTCTCATCTTTATTCCAATCACTTCTAAATTCTTTTAAGCCATATTCTTTTACATATTCCTTAAATTCATCTTCAAAATACCAAAAAAAGATTTCTGGAAGAATACCACTAAAGATACAATCTTTAGTCCAAACCACACTTTTCTCAACCCGCATACATCCTTCTTCTAACTGATAAAGTCCTCCATTCTCCCCCAACTTCGCCAAAGCTTTATACGCACTTACCTCAACTGCTTTTTGAATAAAGAAATCAATTTTCTCTTCCTCTAAAGCAAAATAAAGTACAGCCTCTGGTACTTTCCCAACCTCAATAATTTTTGTCTCTTCCAAAATTTTCTCTTTCCTCATACTCAACCCCATAACAAAACCTGCCATTACAATTACAGTCAATGTCGCAAACATTATTCCTTTCTTATTCATCTTCTAATTTAAACTCCACAATTATTAAACCCCTATTCAAACTTGGAAGTTTTATTTTTTCTCCATCTCCTAATTTCAAAACCATCTCTGTTCTTTTATTATCATATTCCACCTGGGCCAAAGTAAGTGAAACTTCTCGTTCTATTGGTAGTTTATACAACCCCGAACCAGCAATAGGTTCCAATCTTCCGTTTGGGTATTTTGCTTTTAAAATAAAATTTTTCTCTCTCAACTCCATAAAACCCAAAAGTTCTTTACTTGATTTTTGTAAAGGTATTCTTGTTGTATGATCTCCTTCTTCATTTAAAATAATTCTATTTGCCATCTTACCAGAATCAGTTTCACTTTTTACATAATTTAATAAAAGTAATCCAGCCTCATCTTTCAAATTAATCTCTCCAGTTGTATAAAGGGCAGGATCCCCATAATCCAAAACATTCCCTACAACTATCAAAATCACTAATAAAATAAATCCCACGATCAAATCTTCCCAATCTTCAAATCTCATTTTTATTATACTCCATTTCTAATCTTGCTGGTCTTAAACCTCCATTAGTTTCGACTAGAACATATCTTTTAACTTTGGTTAATTGATCAGTATTTCCCACTTCTACAAACAAGGGAGTTCCACCCGAAGCTTCTTTTCTCACAAGTTTAACTCTAAATCCCCTTTCCACATCTCCAAAACACCCACTTAAAGTAGCTACGTCAAACTTGGCCTCATCCATAATCCCAAACTTATCTTCCTCGGAAAGACATTTAACAACTCTATTAACAATCACACTTTCTTTTAAATCATCTAACTTAACAACATATTGGGCCTCCACTTGAGTAAACTTAGATACATAAATTAATCCAACCGTAAATAGCAAGACATAAACCAAATAATAAGGGGTCTTACTTGCAATTATTCCTGACATCTTAAGAAATCACTACCCCTTTTCTTTGTTTCTTAATAGTTACTTTATTTGTTTTCCCTCTAACTTGTTCTGTAAAATCAAAACCCGTTGGTTGAATAATTTCAGCGCTTCCTTCCTTTTCCTTATTTAATTTATAAACTTTTAATTGATTATTTTTTTCCTCAATATGGTAAGATTCATCTCCCAAATCATAATCCAAATTCACATCGTTATTCAATAAGAAAACACTATTTATCCCAGAAACCAAATCCTCTGCCTTAATCTGATTTAAAGCGGATTCATCAATACCCCCCCTAAAAATAATAACCATAAAGAATGTTGCTAAAATAAATATAAAAAATAATTCCATTGTATTGATTGCTGTATATTCCTCTCCTCTTTTATTCATATCCTTTAAGAAAATTCCTTAATTTATAATTGTTTTTATCTAACTCTGAAACGCACTACTTCCTCCAAAACTACAATCCACCGCGCACCCAACACCCATTTGAGAACAAGTTCTCTTAACAGGTACTTCCTTTCCCCCTATAAGCACATCAAATGAAGCCGTACAAAATCTTGAATTTCTTTGATTTTGTCTGAGCAATTCTCTTGCTTTCTCACAAAAATTTTCACATTCTGTTTTAGCTTCATTCACATCAACATTAAAAAATCCGCCCCTGCAATAATTCTCTCCTTCCCCAATATCCAAAATACAATGTCTACTCCCCCCGCAATCCATTCCCATAACACCCTCTACTGTCAATTCCCCACAGTTAAGCCCTTCTTGAAGTTTAATATCTTGACTATTAATCGTAAACTTATTCATACATTTCCCCAGTCCATCTTCCACCACACAAATTCCTTCTTCACAATAAGCTCCAGAACACTCAAAAGTAGAAGCCCCACATACTGTATTATCCACACATACCTTCAAAAGATTAAATAAAACCAATTCCTCACATTTCAAATCCTTCTTATCTTTATAATATTTACAAATCTCTTTTACATTACTCTTTCTCTGACAACACCTATAATCTTCGTCTTCCATATCTTTAAGTGTACCGCAAATCTTAACAATAGAAGGATTTTCAAATCTTTGAACTAAACTATACCCAACAGGACATTCTTGAGCAGCATAAATTTTGAAAACACATCCTCCCATAACTCCTAAAACTACAATACCAATTAAAAGACCAATCACATGCTCAAAAGTTATACCACTACCGCCCTCTCCTTTTTTATCCATATCTCTACTTTACTTTAGAAAATATATAAATCTTACTTATTTTTTAATCAAATCTTTCAAATTCTTTCCTACTTCCTCAGTTTCCGCAGTAGTAATTCCAATAATATTTGTAAAACTTTTATAGACTTCAGTAATCTGGGTCCTAAACATCCAAACAAGTGTAATCAAAACAACTATCGCTATAATAGCATAAATTATAGTGCTCCAAGCAATCCCTTTCTTATTCATAGGAAAAGAAAAAATGCCTGCGATTAACAGGTTTGTGTTTTTCCATCAATAACACACTCAACATCCAAAGCTATACAAC
>NZCA01000014.1 GCA_002688095.1 Nanobdellota archaeon | reverse complement strand
TCACGGATTAGATCCTAATGATCCAAATGATGCTAATTTAGATGATGATGAAGATGGTTTTACTAACAAACAAGAATTTGAAAATGGAACAGATCCTCAGAAATTTGATAGTGGCAATCCTGTTGGAGAGGTTATTTGTAATGGAAATGGTACTTGTGAAGATAATGAATCTTGTAAATGTGAGGATTGTGAAGATAAAGATCAAGCAGGTTGTTTAGAAGGTCTAGTTTGTTCTAAACTTAGACAGATTTGTAGTGGGGATATGGATGGGGATGGAGTATTAAATGATGACGATGTATGTATAGATGTTTCTGATCCTGATCAAGATGATAAAGATAATGATTGTTATTTAAATTTTGGAGGAAGAAGTCCGTTGTTTGGATATTGTGGAGATGCATGTGAAGGGACAGGAAGTTGTTATAGTCCAAGTGGAGATAAACAATGTTGTGATGACTTTCCAGGAACTCGAGGAGGAGGAAATTTTTTAGGAATCTTCGAGGATTGTCCTGGTCCAATTGGATGTTTTAATGAATGTTTTAAGAAAGATACCGAGGGAAATGTTATTACTTATGAAACCGGAGCATGTATTGATGGAAAAAGAGTGGTTCAAGAATTTACAAATGGAGAAGTAACTAAATCTTGGAATGAGGATTGTTTGGGTATGCCTTTAGTTCCATTTTTTAGTACTTGGAATATTTTAATTACTGTATTGATATTGGTTGGGTATTATTCTTTGAGAAAGAAATATTAAATGACATATTTGGGATCGGGAAGGATTTTTGGAGAGTTTGAAGAAATATTTAGAGAATCCAGATCCTTTGTTGTTGGATATGAAGTAATGTTATTTTATAATGGTAATGTTTAAAAAACAATATTTCAGTTTATAATTCTATGTCGACATTTAAAGATTTAAAAGATTTGGAAGTTTTGAAGAAAGCTTTAGAGCTGGAAAAGGAGGTAGATACTTTTCTTACTGAGAGATATGAAAAAGTTAAAGATTTGGAATTAATTCTGGAGGGTTATGTTGAGGAAGAAGGAATTCAGGAATATGAAGAAGTTGATCCTAGAAAAATAGCTTTTGCGATGGAAGATGCTGGAAATGAAGAATTTGAGAATCTGGAGAAAATGTTTAGAGAAGCTCCTCTGTTTCAGGCGAAACATCAATTAGTAGCCTATCTGAGAAATCCTAAGAAGAGAGTTTTTGAGAGAAAAATAAGTAAGGAAGAAGGATTGGGTCTATTTTTGGTGGCTAGTAGATTCTATGATATTTTTAGAGCAAGAAGAGAGGAGATTAAGGAAGGATTGAAGCCGGATATTAAAAGTACAAGGGTTAGGATGAAGTTGTTGCAAGAAAATATAGAGAAAAGAAGGAAAGGGGTGAAAGTTAAAATATATGATCAATTAGAAAAATGGAAAGGAAATAAGCTTGTTAATCGGATTAAATTTTATATTGAGGGGTGGGGAGATGTTGAGCATTATTTGTTTTTAAGAAGAAGTAAAAAGAGGTTGAAGAAAATTATAGATAATAAAAGAAATGAATTGAGAGATGTTCAAGAACATGATTTTGAACCGATTCAACTAAACTTAGGGAATTTTATGGGTGATTTAATGCAGAAATTGGCAAATACTTTTGAAGGTCCTTTTGATAGTATTGATCTAACACAACATTTGAGGAAGAAGGTTGTATATGTGGCGGAGGATGTAGCTAGAAATTCCGGAGGGAATAATATTAATAGGAAGATGCTTTTACAAAGTCTTTACAAATATTCTCATCTGATCCCTTATGGAAATCCTGAGAAAACTTATGTTTTGACAAAAGGATTGAAACATGTCAGAGCCCTTATGGAAAAAAATGATAATTTAGATTTTAGGCTTCTGGGATATTTAAGTGAGCTATTTATAGCAAAGGGGACCCAGGGTGAGGGAATAGAACTTCCGCTTTTGATGGAATCTTGTACTTGTTTTAAGAAGATTATGAAAGGATTCGAAGAAAGAAAATATAGGGGGGATGTTCAGTTACTGATGCATATGACAAATACGATTTTTGATAATTTTGATAATTTTATTTCAGATTTGAAAAAAAATAAGAATGAAGAATATGGAAAAATTAGAGATAGTTGTAAGGGGGAGAATATTTCTCTTAGGAACTTGTACGGTACTTTTGTGAATATGGCTTTGAATTCTGGTAATGTTCCAGAAAAATTTGAGGGACAATATAGACAAACTAATAAGTTCGGAAATATTTAACAAAGCATATAAATAAAAACTTTCTTGTGGAGAATGGGGTTTAAGAGTTTTCTTTGTTTTTGTATGTCAGGAGGCTGATTTTTTCGAGTTTTGGACAGTAAGAGAATCGGGCCCGGAGGGATTTGAACCCCCGACCTACAGATGTCTCCAGACTTGATAAGAGTTTCAACATTTTTTTACTGTTGCTCTACCAAGCTGAGCCACGGGCCCTTAAATTGAGCTATTAAACCACCTGCTAATAACCCAATGAAAATACTCGAATTTTGATTAATAAACGTTTCTATGAATATTAAAGCAAATGGGAGAATAAAATAAAGGGATTTTAAAATAAATTCTTTGGGTTTTAAAGATGTTAAAGAAGAATGGATCAAAGTGAATAAAGAAGCTAAAGCTAAAAGTAATAAAGTAAATTTGGCGGTAAAGGAAAGGAAAGTTAAAAGACCTAAAAGGAAATACATTTTTTTAAAATATTTGAAAATTATAAAACCAAGAATAAAAGGGATTAGAAGTTTGAAATCTAAGGAAGAGTAAATTAAAACAAAAGTGATTAAAATTAATAAAGCATTTTTAATTAAAATTAGATATTTTTTAGCATATTTTATTTCTGAAGAGGCTATTTTGTTTAAGATTTTACCTAAAAGGATTTGTAAATAGACTATGATTGAGGCTAACATAAATTTGAGAATAAAAAGAGTTATATAAAGATTGGTTTTTAATTTAGATATGAAAAAATTTGCCATTATAATTCCATATGAGTTTACAGCTAGTAAAAATATTTTAGAACATTTAGAGAAATTAGATCTTCCAAAGAATGTTCAAATAGTTAAAACAGAGAAAGAAAGTATCCATAATGAAAATATAGATAAGGAAATTAATGCAGATTATTTTATTTTTGCGACTAGACATCAAAGTGAATCTAAAGTTAAAAGTCTTTGTGTGCATGTAACTGGAAATTTTGCTAAAGCAGAAGTGGGAGGAAAGGAAAGAGAATTGGGATGGTCTATGCCCAGTTTTATGAAAACAGCTCTTAATTATTTAGAGAAAAATAAATTAAAGGATTTTGAGGTGACGATGGAGGTTACACATCATGGACCTTATTTAGCCAAACCGGTGATGTTTCTTGAGATTGGGAGTAGTGAAAAAGAATGGGGAGATAAAAAAGCAGGAGAATTAATTGCTAAAACTATTTTAGAAGTGGTGAAGAGTAAAAAGAAGTCTAAATCCTGTATTATTTTGGGGGGAGGGCATTATAATCAAACGGCTAAAAAATTAATGTTGAATTCGGAATATGCGGTTGGGCATATTTGCCCTAAATATCAATTAGAAAACTTAGATTTAGAATTGTTAAAACAAATGGTGGAGAGAAGTGATGAGAAAGTAGAATTAATTGTTTTAGATTGGAAAGGTTTGAAGCAGAAAGAGAAAATAAAAACATTATTAGAGAAATTGAAAGTGAAACATGAGAGGTATGATAAATTAAAATGATTTTAAGATATTTAATTTATGCCTGGCTGGTTTTCAATTTAGTGTCTATCATCTATGTGGCTGTAAAGAAGGAAAAAATCTTTTATGATTTTATGCTTTTCAAGATGGTAAGTTTTTTATTTGGAGTTATGCTTTTGAGATTTGTGTGAACAAAAACTATTTAAACATCTAATTGAAAAAAGAGTTTATGAAATATGCTTTAGTGGTGAATAGAGTTTCTAAACAATTTGATGATTCTGAACAAAGCTTCTCGTTTAAGAAACTTTTAAAGAAAGACCAATTCCATGCGGTTACAGATGTTTCTCTAAAAATAAAACAAGGAGAGATCTTTGGAGTATTGGGACCAAATGGGTGTGGTAAATCCACTTTAATTAGAATGATTAGTACATTGTTGGTTCCGGATAAGGGTTATATCAAAGTATTTAGTAAGAATATTGGAAGAGATGATGGTAAGATAAGAAAGATGATTAATAGGGTGAGTGTGGATGCGGCTTTTTTTAAAAAATTAAGTTCATGGGAGAATTTAATTTACGCTGCGAGATTGTATGGCTTGAATAAAAGTGAAGCAAAAGAAAAAACTGAAGATATTTTAACTAGATTAAATTTCCAGATGGATAAACTAAATATGCCTATGCAGAATTTATCCAGAGGACAGCAACAAAAAGTAGCTATTGCCCGGGCTTTTTTAAGTTCTCCAATGTTAATTTTATTGGATGAGCCTACTACTGGTCTAGATCCTAAGAGTAAGATTGATGTTCAAAAATTTATTAAAAAAATAATGAAAGAGAGGAAAAATGTGGGCATCTTGCTAACTACCCATGATATGGCTGAAGCAGAGAATCTGTGTGATAGAGTAAGTATAATGAATGATGGGAAGATAATTGCAGAAGGGAAGAGTGAAAAATTAAAAAAAGTGGTAAGAGAAAAAGGAATCTATGAAATTAAAGTGAATAAAGATATTAAGAAATTACGTGATTATTTAAAAAAATCTAAGAGGGTGAGTAATGTGGTGAAGGGAAAGAAGAAAGTGAGGTTTTATGTTAAAAATATTAATACTTTACTAGCTCCTTTATCAAATTTTTTAAAGAAAAATAATCTTAAGTTAACTTATTTGAGAATGGTGAACCCGAGTTTAGAAGATGTATTTATTTCCTTAACTGGAAAGGGATTGGAAGATGAATAAATTGTATGCCTTTGTGGAAAGGCAATTTAATTTGACCTTGAGACATTGGCATTGGGAACTAGTATGGATTGTTTATCAGATAGCTATGGCTTTGAGTGTAGGATTTATTGGAGCGGGAGCTGCGGCTGTATCTGGTGTGGAATTAAATATTGAACAGCTAACATTATACTTATTAATAGGGAGTTTGTTGTGGGGTTTTTTGAATTTATTATTAAAAGAATTGAGTTATGCTATTGTGTGGGAAAGATGGGAAGGCACTATCGAATATACGTTTATGGCTCCAGTTTCGAGATTAACGCATTTAGTGGGAACGAGCATCGCGGCCTTGATTTATGGGGTGATTAGAACTACCTTGGTTTTATTGGCGGTGGCTTTTTTTTTTGATATTAGTTTAAGTAATGCTAACTTATGGGCAGCTGTGGCTTTATTGGCAATTGCAGCTGTAAGTTTTATTGGTATTGGAATGATGGTGGCGGTTTTACCTTTATTAACTCCGGAAAGAGGAGAGATGGTGGGAGTGATAGTTCAAGCGTTTTTATTAATGATTAGTGGTATTTATTATCCCATTTCGGTGTTGCCGGTTTGGATGCAGAAAATTGCAGTATTTAGTCCGGCTTTTTATGCTTTAGAAGGAATGAGGCATGCTTTATTGGAAGGGGGGGCTTTTAGAGAGTTTTGGCAATATATCTGGCCTTTGATTATATTGGGTGTGGTTTTAATTCCATTAGGATGGTTGGTCTTTAGTTTTGGAGAAAAACATTCTAAGAAAAAAGGGAAGTTGAAAAGGAGTGGATAAGAACCTTCTTTAAAAAAGAACGTTCACGAAGAAAGAAAGGTTTCATCAAAAAGGGTGAGATAAGATTTATATATTAGAAGTTATTAAAAAAGAATATGGGAATTAAAGATTTGCTGAGAAAAGGAAGCGGATTGGATTTAGTTACTGATAATGAAGAAGGGAAAGAAGAAAAACCAAGTGGTGTAGGTAAAGAAGTTAAAAAAGCTAAAGTGAGTTCAAGTAGTATGACTAAAACCGATTCTAGAATGTTAAAACAATTAGAGAGTGACTTATCCAGGGCGATAGAGAAATTAGAGGATGCTCGAGATAAATTAAGAGTGAGAAGAGGTTATTAATCATCTACGATTTCTATTTTGGGTTCTGGGGAAGAATCTTCGATTTTAGTTTCTGCAGAAGAAACTATGTTCACTTCACCTTTCTCTTTTCTAGGTCCTGAAATATGATCTATACCCAAATCTTTAATGGAATCTTTAAGTAAAGTGTTTGCATCTTTTTCTTCTTTTACAGAATATAAATTACAGTAGGGACATTTATCTTTATAATTTGGTTCTTTTTTGAATTTGTAACCGCATTCAGAACAATGGTATTTAGTTAATTTAACAGGAAGTTCTTCTATTCTGGTTTTTTCTTTTGGAGTTTCTGCTCCTTCAAGTTTGTAAACTTCAGGATGTTGATGTTTATAACAGTCCATACAAACCCAACCTGAGCCAGATTTGTCTGCTTTTAAATCAGATAAAGCGACCGGATTCTTACAGGATTTACACATTAACTCTGTCATGTCAAAAGAAAAGTGGAAAGAATTATTAAAGATTGTGGTATTTTGGTTTATATGCTATCGGTTAACATAGATCCTGTTTTGTTTTCAATTGGAAGTATTGAAATAAGATATTACGGGTTGGTTTATGTTTTGGGCATTTTCTTAGTTTATTTTTATCTAAAAAGTAAAGGGAAGATGAGTCCTGAAAGGATTGAAAAATTATTATTCTATTTGGTAATTGGAATGTTTGTTGGGGCGAGAATTTTTGGGTTGTTAAGTAATAATGTAAATTTTTTTAAAGACCCTTTGGAATTATTCAGGGTTTGGAATGGAGGCATGAGTCTTTTTGGAGGATTTTTTGGGGGTTTGATTGGAGCTTGGCTTGTTTTAAGAGATAAAATATTTGAGGTTGGAGACCAAGTTGTAGTTCCGATTAGTTTTGTTTTAATTTTAGGGAGGTTAGCCAATTTTATTAATCAAGAATTAGTTGGTACTGTAAGTGATGTGAGTTGGTGTTTTAATTTTGTAACTGCTGTAGGTTGTAGACATCCCTATCAATTATATTCAGCTTTAGGTCATTTAATTTTATTTTTAATTGTGTATATAATGAGTAAATTGGATTTGAGAAAGGGAGATGTGTTCTTTGGTTTTGTATTAGGTTATGGAATTTTAAGATTTGTAACGGCTTTTTTTAAAGAAAGATTTGAATTAATTCTGGGGTTGAGTATTTGGCAGGTTTTGGGTGTGGTGTTTATCTTGGTTGGGATTGTTTGGTTTGTTAAAAGAAAATCCGCCGAGACTGGGATTTGAACCCAGATATCCGTTAGGAAACAAGATTAGCAATCTTGCGCAGTACCAGATTGTGCCATCTCGGCATGACTAAAAAAAGGAGATTTTTCTTTATAAATGTTATCAAAAGGTTTAAAAGTAGAAAATTAAGTTATAAAGATTAGCGCGGTAGAACAGAGCTTATTGTTTAACTGCAATGGCGTTCAATTAGGAGTGTTCGTTGAATTGTTAATGTGAAAACATACAATGCGGAAGGCCCATAAATAATGGGGGATCACTCCTGTTGATAGGAGACCCAAAGGTCGCAGGTTCAAATCCTGCCCGCGCTACACGATCCTAATCTCCACACTTTTTGTGAAATATGTTTGGTGTTTTTAAATTTCATAGATATTAAAATTAAATAAGACTTCAATTTATCTTTCTTTGAACGAACTCTTTGTCTTATACTACAATAAATATTTGCTTCATTTAGGATATTTACACACATACCCATTAGTTGTTTGTTTGTGTTTACAATTCCCAAAGTACTTTTTTTAGGAACAACATACCCTTCTGCGTCTATGAATCCTGAAAGAAATCCCATTTTTGAATCTTTGTTTAAATTTTTGTAATTTTGATTTTCTATGAACTCCTTAAATAATTTGGAGCGGATTCTAATTCGGTTACAGTTTTTACCTTCTTGTTCGAAAACATAAGGATTTAGTCCAATTTTGTATAGTATTTTCAATAAGAATTTTTTTATGTCTTCATCTTTTCTGGCATTTAAATAGAAGTCTACTATGTAATGCTTTCTTTTTCTATCGTAAATACTATAACCATCGCCCTCAAATAATCCAAATAAGTATCCTTTTTCTTTGTCACTTAACATTTCTAATCTTGGTTTGTAAAATGTCATTAACTAATATAATCCTTTATTCTTTATAAATGCCTTACGGCTACGTGACGAGTATGTCGTTTAACATTGAAAACTTTTATATAACCTTAGATTAAGAATAAAAATATGAGAATAACAACTTCTAAAAGGGAAATTATTGACATAAGTAAGGCTTGGGTGGCCATTTCGATAGCATTTGCAATTGTTTTAAGCGGGAGATTAGGTTTTGGTCAAGCATTAATAGTGGCGGCTATTGCGGTTGGTTTGGGTTTTTTATTACATGAATTGGGACATAAAATTGTGGCGCAGTATTATAGATGTTTTGCAGAATTTAGAAGTTTTGATCAAATGTTGATACTTGCAATATTAATGAGTTTTTTTGGGTTTGTGTTTGCAGCTCCGGGGGCTGTTATGATTCATGGTTTTGTAAATAAAGAAAGAAATGGGAAAATATCTATAGCTGGACCTGGGGTGAATATAATTTTAGCTATTATATTTTTAACTCTTGGAGTCTTTTTTGGGAAGAATGTTATTTTTACTTATGGTTATATGATCAATGTCTGGTTGGCGTTGTTTAATATGATTCCATTTGGAAACTTTGATGGAAGTAAAATATTGAAATGGGATAAAAAAATCTATTTTGGATTTTTAGCTGTGTGTGTTTTCTTGTTTATAACTTCTTTAAGGGGATTTTAAGATGAATGGTTTTGATAGGGACTGGAAAAGGCAGTGGAAAAGATAATATCTGTTTTAACTACCTTGGGAATTTATACTTTTTTAGTAACTGAATATGTGAGGGGTAATTCTAATGTAAGGGAAGAGTTTTGTGAATATTTAAAAAATAGAAAAATAAAAGAAAGATTTGGAAGATTACCTACTATTTAGTTAACTCTTTAAAAGAAACATTTAAAAGTTGGAAGAAATTAAAAATAGAAGGAGATGGTTATGAAAAAATTATTTATTTTTAGTGTATTCTTATTATTAAGTTTAAGTGTGGTAGCTCAAATAGAAGCTGTAGAGGAAGAAAATTTGGGTATAACTCCGGATTCCCCCTTATATGGATTGGAAAATGCCTTGAAAAGATTAAGTTTGGCTTTTACATTTGGTAAAGAAGCTAAAGTGAGGAAAGAATTAAGTCATGCAAGGGAAAGGTTAAGGGAAGTTAAATTGATGGTAGAAAGAGGAAATGTGGATGCAGCTGAAAAGGCCAAGATAAGACATAAAGAGCTGATAAATAAGTTAAGGGTGAGAATTGATGACTTAGATGACGATCCAAATTTTGAAACTGAATTAGAAATTGAAACTGAGTTAGAAGATCAGGAAAATGAAATTGAGGAAATTGAAACTAAAATTGAGATTAAAAGAGGGTTGAGTGAAGAGCAAAAAACAAGGTTAAAGGCGTTTTTAGAAGAATTGAGATCAAGTGGAAGTGAAGTTAAATTAAAAATAGAAAATAAGAAAGGGGAATTAAAATCGAGATTAAGAGCTAAGGGTGTGGGTGAAGCCGATATTAAAAAAAGAATAGAAGATGTTAAAGACAAGGGTTTAAGGAAAAGTTTGAAACTAAGAATAGAACATGTTAAAAGAGAAATTGAGAAATCTAAAGAAAAATTAAAGGATGCAGATGAAAATGCCTTGGGTGATTTGAATGTGGCTAAAAAGAAATTAGAGCAAGCTACAGAGGAAATTGAAAAGGGTAATTTTGAGGAAGCTAAAAATTTGATTAATGAAGCTTTAAAATTAGCTGTACTTGTGAGAGGGGAAAATAATTCCAAATTAAGGGCAGTTAGAGAGGTTTTAAGGGAGAGGAGTGAGTTAAAACAAGAAGCTAGAGTGAGATTGGATAAAGCTAAAAAGTTATTGAAATCAGGAATTAAAGTGAGAGAGGAGGATGAATTAAAAAAATTTTTAGAAAAAGATGATAAGGAAAGAAAAGAGATTATAAAAAGGGATTTGGATAAGGCAGAAGATAAAATTAAAAATTTTTTAGATGATTTAGAAGAAAATATGGAAGAGGAAGATGAGGGGGAAGAGGATGATAATAAGGTCCTTTATGATAATGTGGTAGGTCGACAAAAAGATGATGACGAAAACAAGGAAGTGTAAGTGTGAAGAAATTAATAAATAAAATCATAGTTCAAATTGATAAAGAAAAGGTTAAAAATTGGGTGAGGAAAAGGAGTAAAAAATTCTTTTCCAAATCTGATTATTATATTTGTAGAGTGTGTAAGCACGTTTTACCGGAGAATCAGATGAATCCGGATGATAAGACTATATGTAAGGAATGTGCGAAACATTAGGTAATTTTATAAATATTCTCATTCTATAGTAACAACTATGAATGGGAGTTATTTAGTAGATTTGATGTCTGTAGTATTATTAATTAGTGCTTTTGTTCTATTGTTAAATGCAAAATCTAGAGATATTACAAGGTATTTAAGAGGTAAATTAGGAGGAATATCCTTCTTAATTATTGTATTTGTGATGGTATTCATGTTAGGATTCTTTATTCCAACTTTAAGCGTAGTTGCGTTTATTGTGAGTTTTATCCTATTATTATTGAGTTTTAACTTAAATAAGAAAGTAGAAGTTAGAAGGGCAGTTAGGATCTTTAGATCCAAGTTAGAAAAAGGAAAATTAGGTCCTAAAATTAAAGAAATTAAGAAAGAAAAAGGTGAAATTGAAGAGTTAAAAGCAAAATTAGAGAAAGAGAAGCAAGTAGCTGAAGAGGAGACCAAGGCTATTGAAAGCAGAAGGAAGGAAGAGAAGAAGAAATTAGAGAAAGAGTTTGAAAGGTTGAAGCTTTTAAAAAAACCGTCACCAAAACAAACTTTTAAAAAAAGTTTAAACAAAAAAGCCAAAAAGCCAGTCTCTAAACGTAGGAAAAAGCCAGCTAAAAAGCCGGCTAAAAGGAAAACGAGTTCTAGAAAAATAAAATAAGTTTTAAATCACAATGTTAAATGCAAAATCATATATGACACTAGAGCAACTTGCAAAAAAAGCGAGTAGGAGGGATGAGAGGGCTTTTAACCTGGTAGTAAGCAGAGTAAGACGAAAAATCCACAGACTCGGTGAACAAGGAGTTAGTCTTCCAAAATGGGATAAGATGCTTAGGGGGATAGAAACAAGAAGTGTATTAACCTCAAAAGAATTCTCAATCATGTATGGAAGAGATGTTGATATAAAGCTACATTATGGGTTCAAACGGGATTTTCTGAAGTATGAAGAAAAATTTGTAGACGCCATGTGCGAAAAAGACAAAATAATCTTTTTAAACCCCTCTTTAGGAAAAGTACAATCATGGTATGATCCCTCTTCATTAGATTATATAAAACATAAACATATATCTACTAATCCTAGAGCCAGCAAATACCGTAAAGACGTGAATAAAGATGAAATCGAACTATTTGTCTTTAACAATGGAAGCGGATACTTAGATCCAAAAGCACCAGACAGAAGAATGTACTTGGAACTCGACCTAAAAAGAGAGATAGGTACAAAAGGCGAAACAACTGTGCGATTACAAGTCGATAGAATGCGTCGCCCCAAAGGATACAAAACAGAACTGCACGGATACCCAATATAACACAAATCTTTCAAGAGAAGGACGAGCGATGCAAAGACATAGAAGATAAATCCTTTAGCTTTTAAGTAGAAATTTTATCTCTCTTATAAGTATCTTTCCAAATTTCTCTTACTTCTTCCCAAGAATATCTCCCCACTATAAATTCAAAAGCTAAAAACGTTGGTAAACCCACATCGTAAGCCATATAATCAGCTACCCTTTCCGCTATACCCTCTAATTTAGTCATAATAAAATAATAATAATACAAAGATTAAAAATCTTCCGTATACCTCTTTATTCCATTTTAATATTTTAGACCTATCTAAATTTCATAATTTATCTTCATTTTAAGAATTTTGAGTTAGGTAGAGTAATTCTACTACAGATTACAATTCAGATGTTTCAAACCACCCAAAATAATATAAACCAAGAATTATAAAAAATATTATCAATGAAAATAAAATTAAAAGTAAGTGAAACCGAACCTAATTATAAACTCCTAAAAGATCCCAATCACCGGTTTGGAGAAAACTATGTTCGAATCGGAGTTGAAACTAAAGATCGTTTTAGAACTTACAACATTCCTAAAAATAAATCTACACTTGAAGCTTATTTAAGACTCTCAGATGTAACTCTTGGTAAAGTTGAATCTAGTGTGGCTTACTCTCCAGATTATAAATATAAAATAAGGTCTATTCAATTACATCAAAACAAAAATTTTACAAAAATAACTCGAGAAGCCTTAGACGAACTTTTAGAAACATCTCCAGGCTCAGATTAAAAGATTAAATCTGTCATTAATGAATATGGAATCTTTAATGTATAGAAAGCTTAAGAAAAACTGTTTTCCGTTCATTTGTTGTAATTTCATAGCTATATAATAAATGAGATATTAGAGAACTGATATCCTAAATAATAATAATTAAAACTACAATATCCTTTTATATTTTTGTTAATTCTTATTGAATTTAATGAGAAGATCTATAATTTTCAATAATATGGATTTTAATGAAATTCACAAACAGATTGAGGCGAGTTTTGAAAAAGGTCCGGGGGATCTACCGGTTAAATATAGGGATAAGGTAGTAAAGGGAATTTTGGTTCCAGAAGATAATTATTTGATCTCTGGAAGTATTGCGGCATGGGCGTGGAAGGAAATAGCAGAGAGTAAATTTCCGGAATTTTATGTGATAATTGGGGGTTGTGAGGGAGATAAAGTATATTTAAGTTTAGAAGATTTTGAAACTCCTTTGGGGACTGTGAGTAATGTGCAATTAAAGTCCACTAACGAAAAGATTCAAGTGGATGAAGAAAAACACACAGAAGAGAAAAGTATTGAGATGCAATTACCTTTTTTGCAGTTTGTGAGTAAAGATAAATTAGATAAGTTAAAAATTTTGCCTTTGTTAGTGGGAAAAGGGTGTAGTTATGAGACTTTGGAAAGTGTGGCTAAGGCAGTAAAAAGTATTCAAAAGGAATTTGTGGTGGTTGTGGGAAGTGATATGACTAAACATGGGGAGAAATTTGAGTTTAATCAATTTAGATATGGAATAGAGCAAGAGATTAATAATTTAGATATGAAAAGTTTGGAATTTATTCAGAATTTAGACGTTACTGGACTTTTAGAACATTTAGGGAAAACTAATCTTTCAAATGGGAAAGGGGTTTGTTTATTATTGGAGTTAATAGAAGAGAATGGAAGATTATTGGATTATCAAAGTTATGGAAGCGAAGATATAAGTACTTACGCTAGTTTGGTTTTTTAATGAAACTTAATTTAGAAGATAAAGAATATGAATTAAAGGAAGTTAAAGGTCTTTGGAAAGTAAAAGGATTGATGTTTTCTAAGAAAAAGAATTTAATTTTTGACTTAAAAGGAAGGAAAGAATTAATCCATGGCTTGTTTGTTTTCTTCCCATTAAAATTATATTTTTTAGATGAAAATTATAATATTTTAGAAAAAGGAGAATTAAAACCATTTGGATTTTATTTACCTAAGGTGAAGGCGAAGTGGCTGGTCGAGGTTTCTTAGAAACTTCTTTCAAATAAGCCATGTAAGATTTATTATATTTATACCATTTTTTCATAATTCTCTTACCCATAAAACGCATGGCAGATGGGAAGCGAGGATAGTGATAGTCTTTATTTCTAGTAAGATAAATTTTAATGCCTTTAAGATAAGAATAGAATCTACCGTAGCAGTATTTTAACCCTTTTTGAAGTTCATGGGGGGTCATGTTTAAAGGTTTAGATACTACATGCATGCCATCATAATGATCCCAGTTAGTATGTAAGATTCTATCTTCTTTTTTTAATTTTTCATATAAAGGAGTTCCTGGAAGGGGAGTTAAAGCAGCTACTTGGAAGAAGTCGATTTTTTGTTTTTTGCAAAATTTTGAAAGTAGTTTAAAATCATCCAGAGTATCTGAATCTGCTCCAATCATAAACATACCTAAAATCATAATATCATTTTCATGACAAATTTTTATAGAGCGTTCAATATCTTCTACGGTTTGAGATTTTTGTATCTCTTCTAAGGTTCTAGGATTGGGGGATTCGAATCCAAAGTAAAGCATGAAACATCCAGCTTCTTTCATTTTGGCTATTAATTTAGAATTTTTTGTTACATTGGTTCGTATTTGGGCAGACCAAAGTCTAGAAAATCCAGATTTTAACATTAAATCCAATAATTGGAAAGTTTCTTCAGGGTTAACGGAGAAGTGATCGTCTATGAAAAAAATATTTCCTTCATTATATTGAGAAATTTCTTTCATAACGCTTTCAGGGCTACGAGTTCTGTATTTTCTTCCAAACATAGCGGTTACTGAGCAGAAATTACAATTGTAAGGACAGCCTCTACTGGTCATAACAGGCCATCTTTTGAATTTTATTTTTTTCCAGCCTTTAATTAAGTTAAAATTGGGGAAGGGAAGTGAGTCTAGATTTTGAATTGGAGCGCCTGAAACTGTTTTTTCTTTAAATTTATTGGATAAGATATCTACTATAATATTTTCAGCTTCTCCTAGAACAATTTGATCAAAATTAGATTTAACATCTTCTGGAATCATACTGGCGTGAATGCCGCCCAAGATAGTTTTTCCATTTGGGTTTAAAGATTTAAATTGTCTAGCTATTTTTTTTCCCCTGTTAACGGTGGCTGTTAAACAACTTAAACATAAAATGTCAATGTTTTGAAGTTCTTCTGAGTTTATTTTTCTTCCCAAAATGTTTTCATTAATTATAGAAACATCAAAGCCAGATTTTTGAGCTATGGTGGCTAAGTAAACAGGTCCTAAGAGGGGAATAGTCATGACTTTGTCGAAAACATTAGAATAAGCGCCTGTGGGTTCTATAAATAAAACTTTAGTCATCAAAATAAGAAGTGACTGGAAGGTTTTAAAGGTATCTGAATAGAATTTATTATAAAATTTGAATTAACAACAACCCAATTAAACCCGCGAGTAAAGCATAAGCAATTACAGGAATCAAATTAATCCGGATTATTCGTCCTTCTTGATGATGTAATCCTACAGCAGCACTAGCTGCAATTACATTATGAATAGAAATCATATTGCCAATGGCACCACCCACAGCTTGTAAGGCAAGGATAATAACAGGGGAGATGGCTAAAGCAAGGGCGGTTTCATATTGAAAAGTGCCAAAAAATAAATTGGAAACTGTATTGGAGCCGGAAATGAAAGCACCTATGGCACCTATAAATGGGGCAAATAAGGGATAAAGGGATCCTGTTAGAGAAGCAGTGGCTTTGGCTAATAATAAAGGCATACCGGGAAGAGAAGATAAATTATTATTAGAGAGGATTAGGATTTGGACAAAGGCTATTGTGAACATTAAAGAAATTAAAGGGAATCTTATTTTTTTAAAGGATATAAGAAGACTAGCTTTAACATTCGGAAAAGGAATTTTAAACATCAAAATTGAAATTAAACATACAACTAAAAATAAAACACCTGGAGAATATAAGGGAGAGAAAGAATAATTTAAATTGAGACCAAATAAAGTAGGAAGATTAAGAGCTAATTTTTTTAAAAAAGTTCCAATATTTAAGAAATTTATTCTCGTAAGTACAAGAAAAAGAACTACGAGTAAATAAGGCATAATAGCTTTTCTAAATTTTAAGATTTTTTTATGTTGTAAAGGAAAATGATCTGTTTCCCAATATTTAGGCCAATGTTTTTTTTCAGCAAAGTCCCATTTCTTTTTAGGCACTAAAAATCCTTTTTTAGTAGTGTAAATTAAAAGGAAAAAACCGATAAAACCCCCTAATAAAGAAGGAAATTCAGGGCCAAGTAAAATGGCGGTAAGGAAAAAGGGAATTGTAAAACATAAACCAGCCCAAAGAGCATAAGGCCAAACCTTTAGGCCGTCTTGAAAAGAACGTTTTCTTCCAAATAATTTAGTTAAGATACAAACCAAAGCTAAAGGAATGAAAGTTCCAATAAGTAAATGGAATAAAGCTGAATAAAAAGTAATTTGAGTTAAGTTAACATCTAGTATGGATTTAATACCGATTAAAATGGGGGTGCCAACGGCTCCAAAAGTAACTGGGACAGAGTTAGCAACTAAAGCAGTTATGATTGCGGCTAAAGCTGGGAAGCCTAAAGAGACAAGTAAAGGAGCGGCCAAAATTGCAGGAGTTCCGAATCCAGCTGCACCTTCAATAAAAGCTCCGAATAAGAAAGCAATAATTAAAACCTGGATTCTTCGATCTTTTGATATTTTTCTTAAAGCTTGGTTTAAAGTATAGATGATACCGCCTAATTCTAAAAGTTTTAATAATAGAATAGCGCCGAAAATGATTAAGATTATTTCAAAAGCGACAAAAAAACCTTTTAGAGTGGCGGCGCCAATCCAAGGAAGAGGCATTTTCCAGAATAAAAAAGCAATAACTATTGTTGTTAACCATGTTAAGGGCATGGCTTTAAGAGCTCTCCATTTTAAAATAACCATTAAGGTAAAGACTAATAATAATGGAATTAAAGCTAAGAAAGTGAGTAAATAAATGGAAAGCATAGATATTAAATTTATTTTTAAATATAAATAATTTTTGTATTAGAATAAGTCTTTATCTAATAATTTAGCAAAATTATCCATTTCCTTATAAATATGGTCTATCTGTTTTTTGACTTTGGCTAGTGTTAGGTTGATATTTTTTTCAGATAATTCAAATTTATGGTTAGTTTCTTTAGCAATCCCAAGATTTACTAGTTTTATCATATGATGGATTACAGTAGCTCTAGAGAGATGGGATCTTAGGGATAATTCTTGGCTATTCAAAGGTTTAGATTCTTTTTTAGCATCTATTAGCTGGATAAATAATCTATGGCAGGACTTTTCCTTGTCCCGCTCGTTAAATAGGCCTAGATTTTGAGAAATAAATAACAAAGCATCATTCTGGAAGGGTTTGGATAGGGATTTTTTCATGTTTTTCATTAAAATAGTAAGATTTATAAATGTGTTGTTGGTTTAAACTCAACGAACCTTTTTAGAAAAAAGCTTCAGCAAAAAAGTTGATTTAAACTATACGGGGTTAAGATGGGTACTAAAAAGAAAACTGAAATTAAAGAAGAAAAAAAAGACTTTTTAGAAGATTTGCAACGAGTGCAGGCTGAATTTGAGAATTATATTAAGAGAGCGGGTAAAGAGAAAGAACAAATCAAAACAAATGCGAAAGCCGAGTTGTTATTGAAGATAATTCAAGTGAAGGAAAATCTAGAAAAAGCTCTTGAAAATATTGAAGATGAAGGATTGAAAATGGTCTATAATCAAATAACTAAGTTGTTGAAAGAAGAGGATATAAGTGAAATTGAAGCTGAAGAATTTGATTATAACATGCATGAGGTGGTTAAAAAGGAAAGTGAAGGCGAAAAAATTAAGGAAATAGTGCAAAAGGGGTATATGTTAAAAGATAAAATTTTAAGAATTGCCAAAGTGGTAATTGGGGGAAAATAAAAATGACAAAAATATTAGGAATTGATTTAGGAACAAGTAATAGTGCTGCAAGTGTATTAGAGGCTGGAAAGCCAAAGATTGTACCAAGTGCAGAGGGTGCTTCATTATATGGGAAAGCATTTCCAAGTGTTGTAGCTTTTACCAAAGAAGGGGAATTATTAGTGGGAGAACCGGCTAGGAGACAAGCTGTAAGTAATCCAAATGGAACAATAATCGCGGCTAAGAGAAAAATTGGAAGTGATCATAAATATAATGCACATGGAAAAGATTATACTCCGCAACAAATTTCAGCTTATATTTTACAAAAAATTAAGAAAGATGCGGAAGAATTTTTAGGAGAGAAAGTTGAGAAGGCAGTTATTACTGTGCCGGCTTATTTTGATGATGATCAAAGACAAGCGACTAAAGATGCTGGAAAAATTGCTGGATTAGATGTTGTGAGGATTGTAAATGAACCTACTGCGGCTTCATTAGCGTATGGTTTAGATAAAAAAGAGAAAGAACAGAAGATTCTTGTGTTTGATTTTGGTGGGGGAACTTTAGATGTTACTGTGATGGAATTTGGAGACGGGGTTTTTGAAGTTAAATCTACATCTGGAGATACTCAATTAGGTGGGACTGATATGGATGAAATTTTAATGAAACATATTTTAGATAAAGTTAAGGAAGAGCATAATGTAGACCTCAATGAAGATGAAACTGCGGTTCAAAGAGTGAGGGAAGCTGCAGAAAAAGCTAAAATTGAATTGAGTACTACAATTGAAACAAGTGTTCAATTACCTTATTTGACTACAAATAATAATGAACCTGTTAATTTTAGCATGAAGTTAACTAGGGCGGAGCTTGAAAATTTAGTTTCGGATATTATTGAAAAATGTAAAAAACCTGTTGAAAGTGCTTTAAGTGATGCTAAAGCAAGTAAAGAAGATATTTCTAGAGTTATTTTGGTGGGTGGGCCGACTAGAATGCCTTCAGTACAAAAATTTATTGAAGATTTTGTGGGTAAGAAACCTGAAAGAGGAGTAGATCCGATGGAATGTGTGGCTAATGGGGCTGCTGTTCAAGCTGGAGTTTTAAGTGGAGATGTTAAAGATGTTTTATTATTAGATGTGACGCCTTTAACTTTAGGTATTGAAACTTTAGGAGGGATTAGAACCCAATTAATTGAGAGAAATACAACAATTCCTTCTAAAAAAACTCAAGTGTTTAGTACTGCGGCAGATAATCAACCGGGAGTGGAGATCAATGTATTGCAAGGGGAAAGGGAAATGGCAACAGATAACAAATCTTTAGGACAGTTTATGTTAGATGGTATTCCACCTGCTCCTCGTGGTGTTCCACAAGTGGAAGTTACTTTTGATATTGATGCAAATGGTATTTTGAATGTACATGCTAAAGATTTAGCTACAAATAAAGAGCAAAAAATTACTATTTCAGCTAGTCAGAAGTTAGATGAAGATGAAGTGGAAAAGATGAAAAAAGAAGCCGAGGAACATGCAGAAGAAGATAAGAAAAAGAAAGAAAAAATTGAAGTTAAGAACAATGCGGAATCTGTGATTTTTTCTACAGAGAAATTATTGAAAGATCAAGGAGATAAAGTAGACAAAGAAACTAAAGAGAAGATTGAGAAAGAAGTTAATGAATTGAAAGAAGTGGTTAAAACAGATAAAACAGATGATATAAAGAAAAAATTAGAAGAAGTGAATAAAGTTGTTCAGGAATTGGGGGCTAAAATGTATGCGGAAGCGGCTAAGAAACAGCAAGAACAACAGAAAACTTCACCCCAGCCGAACCAGCAAGAAAAAACAGGACCTTCTCCAGAAAAAGAAAAGAAAGAAGATGTAGTTGAAGGGAAGTTTGAAGATTTGAAGGATAAGAAGGAATGAGTAGAGACTATAAAACAGGAACTGGAGAGAATTCAACAGGATTAAGTGATAGGGTTTATGATTTATTGGAAGAAAGGTCTGAACTTTTTTTGGGTGGAGAATTAAGAGAAAAATTTAGAGCAAAAACTCCAAAATTAAGTAAACAAGACATAGAAGATTTTACAGATCTTACCCATTATCTTTTTGGATATTTTTCTAAAATGACTCCAAGAGGAATTACTAGAATGACTTTACATTTCTTACATAGAAGATGACTAAAGGAGATTATTATGAAATACTTGGAGTTGAAAAAGGTTCAAGTAAAGATGAGATTAAAAAGGCGTATAAGAAATTAGCTTTGAAACATCATCCAGATAGGGGTGGAGATGCAGAGAAGTTTAAAGAAATTTCTGAAGCTTATGCTGTTCTTAGTGATGATACTAAAAAAGGTCAGTACGATCAATTTGGACATGCAGGTTTTGATCAAAGGTTTAGTCAAGAAGATATTTTTAGAGGGGCTGATTTTAATTCTGTATTTAGTGAGATTTTTGGGGGTGGTTCTGGAGGAGGTATTTTTGATATGTTTTTCGGAGGAAGAGGGGGAAATCATGAAGAACGTGGATCAGATTTAAGCCATGAGGTTAGTTTGGAATTTGAAGAAGCAGTTGATGGAATTGATAAGGAAATTAAATTGCCTGTGAGTGAAAAATGTGAAAAATGTGAGGGAAGTGGAGCTGAAGGTAATGATGTTGAAAATTGTGATGAATGTGGAGGAAATGGACAAGTAAGAAGGAATAGAAGAACTTTATTTGGAGTTTTTTCTTCAATAAGTCCATGTGAAAGATGTGAAGGTGAAGGTAAGATAATTAAAACTCAATGTGGAGAATGTAAAGGTTCAGGTGTTATAACTGATGTTAAAAAAATTAAAGTTAAAATTCCTGCTGGGATTGATCATGGAAATCAAATTAGATTAAGTGGTAAGGGTGATGTTAATTCTAAGGGAAGAAATCCTGGAGACTTATATGTTATTGTTAAGGTTAAGGAACATGAATTTTTAAAAAGGGAAGGTTATGATTTACATTTAGAAGTGCCCATTAGTTTTTATTTAGTAAGTGTAGGAGGGGATATTGAAGTTCCGACTTTGAAAGGGAAAAGTAAATTAAAAATACCAAGTGGAACTAGAAGTGGGACTGTGTTTAGATTGGAAGATAAAGGTGTTAAGTATTTGAATTCTAATGAAATTGGAGATCAATATGTTAAAGTTATTATTGAAGTGCCTAAATTAAATACTAAACAAAAGAAAGTGTTAAAAGAATTTGATGTAAGTTTAAAAAAGAAGAAATTTGGATTGTTTTAGAAGAAGGGAACTCATCCCTTTCAACCCAGCAAAAGAAAGTGTTCACGGAAAATATTATATAGTTCTTAATTTTTAAATAAATATATGTTAAAAAGAGGGATTTTAGTGTTTTTGTTAGTTATGGGTAGTGTTTATGCTTTAAGTGGGGATTTTGATAATGATGGGGAAGTGGATTTTGAGGATTTCTTAGGGTTTGCAAGGCATTATAATGAGAACCAAATAAATGATTCAAATAGAGAATTTAATTTGAATGAAGATGGTAGGATTGATTTTAGTGATTTCTTAATTTTTGCTGAGGGTTATGGGGATATTCTTGGGGATTTTGATGGTAATGGATGTATTGGTAATGATGATCTTCGTTTTGCTGAAGTTGAATTGTCAGAATTTTATGAACCCTTAGCTAATAAGATTTTTACATCTCATGGAGGAAGATCTACATTTATAGGGACTGGTAGTGACCATTCTATTGATCCTTTTCCCGGTTCTGGATTAGAATCTTCTGCAGATAGACTTGAACAACTTAAAAGAAAGTATGATTTAAATAATGATGGATTTATATTTAATGTTTTTCCTGTGGGGGGGAATAGGATTGGATTGGCAGAAGGAGATAGGGGTGTTTTTGGAACTTTTCCTATAACTTGTGTTGATGCTCCTACTGAGACTGTTGAAACGCCTGTTGTGTTTCCAGTTGTCGAGGAACCTGTTGTATTTCCGGTTGTAGAATTTTTGCCTTGGGATTTTAATGAGGATGGGTGTGTGAATAATCAAGATATTAGCTTTGCAGATAGTGAATTTAGAACATGGATTCAAATTGTTAAAGATTCTGGTGGGAGAAATTGTGCTAGAAAACAAGACTCAGCAAATGATTATTGTAATAAAAATGGATTAGGTACCGCGGTTAGTTTTTCTGAAATTCATGATCCTTATGTAGGTTTTGTGAGGTCTGTCCAGACTGAAGAGTATAGCGGAAGTACTGTTTTCTTGAAAAATTTAGTATGCAGTGGAGATAATGAACTTATTTATACTCCAAAAATTAAGGGGGATAGTGTGGATGTTTGTTATACTGAGGCAGATAATATTAATGAGGGAGTTAAGAGGGTTGCTAATGAAGGGACAAGTATTTCTTACGGTAGTTTGAGAGCTACTATTAGTGGGGACCAAGCTTTCATGACGGACATATTTAAATTGGATTATACTGATGATTATTATAGGAGTCGTTTTGTCCGATTATGGAATAAATATAATTTAGATAGGGGATATGATCGTGAAGGAAAAAGAAAATGGCCTGATTTTATGTGGGAAGAGAGTGATAAAGCAGAATTCAATAAACACTTAGGAGAAGGAGAATGTGTAAATGTGTATGTTTCTTCGGAGAATCCATGTGATAGATATAGTGATGAAGTAGATCGAACTAAATGTATTGTTTTAACTGCGGCTCAATCAGATGTTTTAGATGAAAATTTATGTAATGATATTACTCTTGGTGATTGGGTAGGTATTTGTAAACAAAAAGTACAGATTGGAAAAGAAGGCTTAGAGTGAAATGAAGAAATTGATTTTTTTTGGATTAATACTCATGTGTTTAGTTCCTAGTGTTTATGGTGCAACTTTGAAAGGAGTGGTTACTAATATTGAGACAG
>NZCA01000013.1 GCA_002688095.1 Nanobdellota archaeon | reverse complement strand
GTCTGGGATAATAGATCTGGAAAAATTAAGTCTATTTGAAGTAACATTACCAACTTGGGATTGGAATTCCTGTCTTTCAATTCCGTTGAAATCAATATCTTTTCCATCTACATAAAGGTCCATATAATAAGTCTGGCCATAGGTTAGGTTTAGTTCTTTACCAGATCTGTCAGAGCCTAACATAATATCTACTTTTCCATTTGTGATATTATTTAGATAAGCATCTGAGGAGTTATACATTAAAACGCCTCCAGTTTCGGAATCCCAAATTTCTATTGTAAGAGCACCTGTTATAGGTTCTCCAGTGCTGTTAAAGAGATTGGCTTCAAAAGACATCATATCTATTTCAGAACGGGCTTTGGGGACTAGGAAAACTAAAGTAGATAAAAGTAAGAGGGTTAAGAGGAAAATTTTAGAGAAATTATTCATCTTTCTTAACCTCCTTTAGTAATTTTAATACAGCTTTATCTACAAAGTTTTTAACAGAAGGATAAGTAAAACGGTGTTCTCCAGAAGAGATAAAAGATTCTATACGCTTTTTTAACTCTAAGTCTAACTTTACTGGAATGTCTTTAAAGTTACTTTTTGTTACCATTTATTTCATTTTTGGTAATTTATATTGTATTTTATGTTATTTTGTAACATTAAGTTACTTATATACTTTATGGTTAGAACTTTTTTAGACTTAAAAATTAGAATTCTATACCTAGGATTTTTAGAATGAGAGCTTCGATTTCTTTTAGTCTATTTTTATTTAACGAGACTTGCAAACCATAAGATGCAGGTTTGGTTATAATTAAGCCTTTTTTGATTGGTTGCTTAGCTAGTTTGTCAATATTTTTACCTAAATGAGAAGGGAAGCCTTTTTTTAGAGTGTCAAAATGAGTGTGGACATTACCAATAACTTTTCTTCTTCTTAAATTGTATAAAAGAGTAGCTTTTATTTGATCTTCATTAAATTCCATAGAAAGAATAAATAAAGGAAATATTTAAATGTTTCTAATATTAGAATATAATAACATAAATAGAAACATTTATATACCGGGTGGGTTAGTTAGTTAGTATGAAAAACGAAACTGTATTTTTGGAAGTATTTGGAAATAATCCTGTAATAAAGGTGTTGGATTTTTTAATAACTTACCAGTTATTTGATTATCCTTTAACAGAGATTGCTAAAAATTCTGAAGTAAGTTATTCTACTTTACAAACCTTTTGGGATAAATTGGAAAGAAATAACATAGTGATTAAAACTAGAAGAGTGGGAAAATCTGATTTGTTTAAATTAAATACTGCAAATCCTGCAATAAAACAATTGATAAAGTTGGATTGGAATTTAATCAAGGGTGTCGAGGAAAAAGCAATTATTTCTTAATATGGGAAATTATAGATTTTTAGAACATACTGCAGATGTGATGTTTGAAGTAAATGGGAAAAGTTTGAAAGAAATATTTGAAAATGCGGCTTTAGCAACTTTTGAGGTGCAAGTGGATTTAAAGAAAGTTAAGAGGAAAGTTAAGAAGAAAATTAAGTTAAAAAATAAAGATATTGGGTTATTATTATTTGAGTTCTTGGAAGAGTTAATTTATTTAAAAGATGCAAAATATTTGGTTTTTAGTAAATTTAAGGTAAGTATAAAAGAGAACCTTTTAGGAAAACGTTCACAAAAAGGAGAATTTAAGTTAGAAGCAAATGCAGAAGGAGAGAAAATTGATCCTAAGAGGCATGAATTAAAGACAGATGTTAAAGCGCCAACTTTTCATAATTTTTTTTTGAAAAAGATTAAAAACAATTGGAAAGCTAGAGTGCTTTTAGACATTTAAACGACAAAAACGACATATCCGCCATGGGGTGTAAGGGATTTAAAAGAGAATTCTAGTTGTAATTTATGAGGTTTGACGAGAATCTTGCAGCGATACATGGTTATTTGTGTGGGGATGGTTATGTTATAAGGAATAGGGGAACACAGTCTCATAAATTTTATATAATTGGATTTAGGAATACAAATCTTGTACTCTTGAGGGATTTTAGATCTAGATTTAAAAAGGTTTTTGGATTAGAACCAATAATAAGTAAGGATTTAGATCGTTGTAAAATTAATAATAAAAATTTATATTTTGTGTTAACAAATAATTTTTCTTATTATTCACGTGAATGGGAAATACCTCTTTTGTCTAAGAAAAACTTGAGATTTTGGTTAAGGGCTTTTTTTGATTGTGAGGCTTGGGTGGAAAATAGGCCAAGACAAAGTAGATTGATTGGGTTAGATTGTTGTCATGAAGAAGGATTGTTGCAAGTTCAAAAAGCTTTGAATAGATTTGATATAAAGTTTAATGTAAAGAAAAGGTTAGATAGGGATATATGGTCTTTGGTTCTTTATGGAAAAGAGAACCTTAAGAAATTTCAAAAAGAGATTGGATTTTTTCATCCTAAAAAGAAAAAGAAATTAGAAGAGGCCATAAATTCGTATGTTAACTATCGATGGAAAATACCCCTTAAAAAGAAAGAATTGTATAGGTTTGTTAATTTTAAAGGAGTTAAGTATGGGGAGGGAAGGATTAAATTCCATTCAATTGTAAAAGCCAGTCTTCTTGATTTAAAGAAAGCTTTAAATAAATATGGAATAAAATCTAAATTAGGAGGTCCATGGATAAATAATCATGGGTCGGTGAATTACGATTTGAGAATAAGGATAAAGGAGGTTAAATGGTAAAAAGTGTTTTGAAGGAAATAAAAGAAATAAATGAAGTGACTTGGGAAATTCCGAAATCCTATAAAGAAGGGATGAATGTTCCTGCAAGGATTATTGCGTCGAAAAAAATTTTGGATGCTATGGATCCCGGAGTTTTTGATCAAGTAACTAATGTGGCAACATTACCCGGAATACAAAAGTATTCTATATGTCATGCCGATGGGCACTGGGGATAACATTTTGGTTTAGGCTAATTTGTCTCTTTACGGGTTCCCAATTGGCGGTGTAGCTGCATTTGATATGAAAGAAGGCGTTATATCACCCGGAGGGATTGGATTTGATATTAACTGTGGTATGCGTTTGGTTAAGACAGATTTGACTATCAAAGAAGTTCAGCCTAAAATTAAAGATTTAATAGATGAATTCTTTAAAACTGTTCCTGCTGGAGTAGGATGTAAAGGTTTTGTCAAGTTAAATAATTCTCTTTTCGAAGAAATTATGCAGTCTGGTTCTAAATGGTGTGTCGAAAATGGCTATGGTTGGAAAAAAGACCTAGAAAGAACAGAGGACTACGGCACTTTAAAGGGTGCTGATCTTCAAAAAGTTTCTCAAAAAGCTCGTTCTCGTGGAATAAATCAATTGGGTACATTGGGTTCGGGTAATCACTATCTAGAAGTTCAGGTTGCTCATGCTGAAGATATTTTTGATGTAGAAACTGCTAAAAAAATGGGTATCATAGAGAAAAATCAAGTTCTTGTTATGTTGCATTGTGGCAGTCGAGGTTTTGGACATCAAATCGCCACCGATTATTTAAAACTCTTCGATAAAGTCATGCCACAATACAATATCAAAATCCCGGATAGAGAATTATCTTGTGCTCCTTTTCAATCTCAAGAAGGTCAAGATTACTATGCTGCTATGAAATGTGCAGGTAATATGGCTTATGCTAATCGTCAAGTAATTTTACATAGAATTAGAGAAGGTTTTGGACGTGTTTTTAAGCAGGACCCTGAGAAATTAGGTTTGGACTTAATTTATGATTGTACCCATAATCTTGCAAGAGAACATAAAATCACTGTAGATGGCAAAAAAAAGAAAGTCCTAGTCCATCTAAAAGGTGCTACTACTTCTGTAGGTCTTGGACACGAAAGATTAACAAAGCTCTATAAAAATATTGGATCTCCTATTATAATTGGAGGAAGTATGGAAACTGGCTCTTATCTTTTGAAAGGTACCAAAAAAGCTGAAGAAGATACTTTTGGAACCACTGCTCATGGCTCTGGACGTGCTATGTCTAGAACTCAAGCTAAAAAATCTGTTCGAGGTGAGAATCTTCAGAAATCCATGGAAAAAAAAGGGATTTATGTTCGAGGAGTTTCTATGTCTGGTTTAGCTGAAGAAGCTGGATTTGCTTATAAGGAAATAGACACGGTGGTTGGTTCTCTTAAAAAATCAGGAATTTCTGAACCTATTATTAAATTACGTCCCATTGGAAATGTGAAAGGATAATTACTTCTTCGACTTTTTTAATATTTCAGAGTATAAAGTGATTAACTTAGTATAAATTATCTTTTTTTCTTCAGGAGTTAAGTTATTGTATTGGGTGTTTATCTTCTGATAGATCTTTGAAGCTTCTTCTATTTTATCTTTCTTTAATAGATTAAAGGCGTTATTAATATCTTCTTCTAGGGTTAAGGAGTTGTATTTGGTAGGAGACTTTTGACGTAAATGACCGTAGATATTTCCAAATAATTCATGATGTTTACGTGCATCTTTTACTTCGCCTTTAGTTAAAGCTTTTTTAGTTTTAGAGATGTAATTATGTAGACTAGTTTGGAGAATACTGTGTTTTAGTTTTTCTAAATTATTGTAAATGCTGTCTCTGAGTTGGGGTTTTAGTTTTAGGTCTTTGAAAAGTTGAGCAGCCATATGATAATTTTCATGGGCTTTTTCATGATTTTGTTTTTCAAGATGGGATTCGGCTTTTTTAATATGGTTAAGTAATTTTCCAGTTAGATTTCGAATATACTTTACATTGGTGGTTTCTGTTTTTATAGAGGTGAAATGGGGTTTTTTAGCTAAAAGATAGCCTTGAAGAGATTCTTTTTTCTGGAAAGTTTTTTCTGGGAGTTTTTTCACGTTCGGGGCTTGTTTTTGAGGGGTGGAAGGAGGTTGGAATCTTCTCTCATTTAGAGGGAAGGTTTTTTTGGGTTTTTTTGAAAATTTGGATTTAATTACCTTTAAGTTTTTAAGGAAATTGTTTTTAATTTTAGTGAAAGTATTTGGAGAAGGTTTCTCTGTGAGTTTTTGATAAAGTTCTGTTTTCTGATCATGAATCTTCTCTTTTTCTTTTTGAGGGAGATTGTGGAAATTAATATCTATATTCTTGTATAAATTTTCGGCTTTTTTAACTTGGCCTAGGTACATGGCTCCGAAGGCTTTTTCTAGAGAGGAAGTTAAAGCTAGGGAAGTTATTTCATTTTTAATCTTTAATAGATCTGGAAGAGCTACTCTCTTGGAAGCTTTATTTAGGGATTTGTATAAGTGTAAAGCCCTTTGATAGTAGTCCTTGGCTTCATCCCGTTTTTTCCTTTTCAATTCTATTTCAGATTTATCAATTAAATATTTGATTTGATCTAGTTTGGTCTTTTCTAATTTTGGAGCGAAGGAAGTAGTGAGCCGGCTTAATTTTTTGAAAAAAGGAGAAATGGGTTCTAATTTGGAGGTTTTAGAGAATAAGTAATCTCGGGTTTCTTCTAAGGTATTTGAAATTCTATTAGCTAGAAGAGGAAGTTTAGAAGATTTTTGTTTTCTAACTTTTTTATATAATTTGTTTATCTTTTTTTGGATTAATTCAGCTTTTTTAGTATCTTTTCTTTTTAAAGCAACTTCTTCTAATTGCATTAGTATTTTGATTTCTTGTTCAGGGGTGAGTTTTTTTCTTTGTAAGCGGGAGGCTAAGGCTTTTAAGACGGTGTTTTCAAGTTTTTGTTCTAGTTCTATGCGATGTTCTCTTCTTTGTTTTTTGTGTAGAAGAATTTCTTCTCTCGTTTTGAATAAGCCTAATCTGTCGTGCAAGAACCTCCTGAATTTTAGTTTTCTTTGTCTGGATTCTAATTCCTTGAGTTTCTTTTTTTCTTGTTTTTCTTTTAGTTCTAGTTTAATCTTGTGTTTTTGTTTTTCTAAATCTTTTTCGGTTTTATATAGGCCGAAGTGATTATGTAAGAATTTCCTAAAGTTCCGGATTAATTGTTTTTCTTTTAAAGAACGTGTATGAGATTTTTTGGCCCTTTCAATTTTTTTAAGATGTTTTTTCTTTTTAGCTAATTCCCTTTCATTTTCCTTTTCAGAAGGAGATTTTAAAAGACCTAGTTTATCATGTAAGAATTTCCGGATTTTCTTTTTTCTTTCCAGGGCTTTTTCTTTTTTTAATTTATTTTTTATTGTTTGAGCTCGATGTTTCTTAGCCTTTTCTATCTTCTCTAAAGCTTGTTTTCTTTGTTTTTCTTGGAATTTTATTTTGGCTTCTTTTTCTTTTTCTATTCTTTCTCTTTCTCTTTGTTTTAATTTCTCTATCTTTTTAAGCTGTTTTTCCTTTCTTTTTTGTTCGGCTTTGTAAAGTTTTTCTTCTCTTTCTTTTT
>NZCA01000012.1 GCA_002688095.1 Nanobdellota archaeon | reverse complement strand
GCAGCCCCTACAATCTTAGCTATCTTTCTTCTCCAAGTCATAACCCTTGAAAAACCTCAAAACTATTTAAAATTAACTAGGAAAATCCTCTCGATTAAATCCAGTTCTCAAAATATAAACCTTGCCTTAATTAATTCTTACCAAGTAAGAAAAACCCCCAATTTCCAACTAATTTTCTTACCAAATAAGAAAAACTTATAAAGACCAAAATCGTTTTCTTACCAAGTATGAAAGAAGAAATCTTAGAAAAAACAGCAAAAGAATATTATCAAGCAGCAAAAGATGAATTTAAAAAAGAAAGATTCAATTCCGCAGTAGTCTTATATTTTAAATCATTAGTAGCTTTAATAGATTTATATATTTTACAACAAACAAAATCTACACCTTCCTCACATACAGAAAGATTTAGAATAACAGAAGAAAAATTTCCAGAAGTATATAATCTCTTAGACAAAAATTTTCCTTTCTATCAAAAAAGTTATGTTCAAATAATGAGCAAGGAACTATCAGAGGTAATAAAAGATGATACACAATTTATGGCAAAAAAAACCAAAATTAACCTACTCTAAAGAAACTCAAGACATAATCCAATTTGGATCTTCAGTCATGGAAAACACAATACCAAATGATATAGATATAGCTATTTTATTCCAAAAAATTCCTTTAAAAGAACAATTACTCCAAGCCCAAACAATAAAACATCAACTCCAAAAATTAACAAATTTACCCATCCATATCACTCCCTTTGATTTATATTCCTTATTTCATGAAGGAAATTTCGCAAAAGAAAATATTTTAATTTACGGGAAAAGCTTTATTACAAAAGATTATTTCTCTAAAAAATTCAATTTAACACCAAAAATTCAAATTTCTTATGAATTAAAAAACCTAAAGAAAAAAGATAAAGTGAGATTTCATTATCTACTAAAAGGAAAAAAAGGAAAATATGGGTTATTGAGGAAATACAATGGAAAATTAATAAACCCTGGATTAATAGAAATCCTACCAGAATATGAAAAGATATTCCTAGAATCTATAAAAAAGATAACATCCAAATTTAAAATAAAAAAAATATTAATCCAAAATTAACTAGGAAAATCCTCTCGATTAAACACCATAGCTTCACCTTCATTATCCACCCCATCCATCACTTCTCCAAACAAGACCACATGATCTCCTGCATCTACCTTTTTAACTAATCTACATTCAATTGCAGCCACACTCTCTTTCAAAATAGGACTTCCACTTTCTCCTTCTTTAAACACAATATCTTTAAAATCATTCAAATTATCTCCATCACTCCCTCCAAAATGTCTAGCCACTTCTAAATGTTCATTACCTAAAATATTTATACAAAAAACTTCAGAATCCAATAATTCTTCATAACCCTTCCTATTTTTACCAATAGAAACCGTCAACATATTAGGTTTGAAACTTGCTCTATTAACCCAAGCAGAAGTAATCCCATATTCTTTTCCATCTAAAACATAAGTCACTACAAAAACCCCATTTCTAATCTTCCTTATTGCTTTCTCAATATTATCCATCTTCTTTCGTGAACGTTTCTTTCTAAGAAAGGTTCTACTCGTCGGACACTCTTGGAGCCAAAATAAAACTTAAAGCCAATTTATCTATCACATTATATTCTAATCTCAAGGGATAGTCATCTGCCCACTCCAATACCACTTTATCACTCAACTTTCCCCCACGAATTAATTTTTTCAAATATTCAATACTATATTTAGAAATAATTTCATTTTCAGTTTCAATTTCTGTATCTTCGTTTTTATTAAGCTCCACATGCGCATTACTTAAATTACCCTCGCCACGAATCATCATTTTCTCCTTATCTAATCCCAAAGATACACTTTCAGCCACTATCCCCACATCTTCAATAGCATCCTCAATCATTTTAGAATTAGTTACAACTTTAGATTTAAAACTCAATTCAGGAATATTCTGATCTTTATCTTCCAACTCAATTAAATTTAAATTAAAAGTCCTACTTGAATCTCCACTCATATTAATCTTTAATTTATTCTTCTCTTTATCTAATTCCAAACTCAAGGTATCATTTCCCTTTAACCTTCTTAAAATTTGATTTAGATTATCCAAACTAATAGAAATCACTTCACTACTTCCTACCTCATATTCAATAAATGCACTACTTAATAACTTAAACACCACCATCACCACATTAGCAGGATCTGTTGCAACAATCTCTAATTTCTCATTATCTACTTTAAAACTCACATCATTCACAAGGTCAGATAAAATGGAAACCGGTTCTTTCAACAACCTTGGCTCGGCTAATGTTAACTTCATAGTTTCTAAAACTAAGACTTAATTTATAAAATTACTTATCTTTAAAAATATAAGTTCAAAAAACCATCCAAACAGGTAATAAAGGTTCTAAAAATGGCCAATATAAAGGCGCAGTCACAACCAAGGCAGAAATCAATAAAGTATGAGTCCAATGTTCCGCCATACCTCTAGCAGCTAATTGACCATGCACTACTGCCGAAGTACCATGCATCTTAAAATTCAAAATCAATCCAATTAAAATTCTTCCTACCCACACATTGCTAATAAACGGGATTCCTCTCTCAGCCAAGGTTGTAATTTCCAAAAAACTCCCCCAATTAAACACTGCAAACAACGCAATCATCATCAACACCACGGCATGTATTCCATGTCCCAACCAATGACTTCCTCTAAAATTTAAATCAGAATGTATTGCAAATAACTCATACAATCCTAAAATTACACCCAATATAATAACCGGAGTCCATATCACCATATCAAACTATATCTTAAAACTTCTATATAAAATTATCTACTCGTTAAACGACAAAAACGACATATCCGACACGCATCCGTAAGGCATTTATAAGAAAAAACCAACATATAATCATGGAAACAATTAGTCTTCTAGATTTCCCCCTAACAAGTAAAAAGGGGATGTATGTCCGATTTAAGGGCAGTTTCAATAAATTCCTAATTAAAGAATTAAGAAAACATTTCAAAAGTTATAAGGAAACAATAGAATACCTGAAGATAAAAGGAGAAAAATACAGGGTTAATATAAAACCGAATAGAAATGCAATATGCAGCTGGATAGAAAGAGGGAGGCTTCCCCTTTGGATTATAAAGGAAATTTGCATAAAGTGCAAAATAAAAAAAGATGTTATTGACAGGCAAACAGTTCAATATGGTCTTTGGTCTCCAATTGCTGTAATAAAACCAAAACTTCCAATTGAATTGGACCCCTTATTTGTTTCTATAATAGGCAACTTGTTAGGAGACGGATGTAATTCAAAAAAATACTCTCCGCTCTATTATGCTCAAGTAAGAGAAGAACCAGTTGAAATCTTCATTAACAAAATAGAACACATCTTCGGAAAATTAGGTGGAATTAAAAGGAAATTTAATATTATTAAAAAAAGAAACAAAGGAATAAATTATGAAGTAAAGCTCCCCCATTTCATAGGAGATATTTTAGAAAAATACGCACAAACAAATCAATGGTATGCCCACACTTCAAAGATTCCAGAAGTTATATTTAAAGAGAATAAAGAAAGCAAAATAGCTTTTCTTTCTAGTTTCATAATAGATGAAGGAACAGTTAGAGATAATGAGGTCCACATAACCTCTATAAATCTAAGGGTTCTAAAAGGACTCAAAAAAATAACCCATGATCTGAACTATGAATCAAAAATCCATACCGGGAAAAATCAACGAGGCAAATATTACTTTTTAGCAATAAAATCCGTCACAAAATTATATCAGGATTTGGCAAATTTTATATCCGTATATCCATCTCTTAATTTTGAAAAGTACAGAAATCTAGAAACCGCAATAAAAATAAAACAAAATAAAACAAAATACAAGAACTTAAAACACAAAATTCTCGATATTTTGATAACACCAAAATCAGTTAAGGAAATTAGCAGAAGCCTCCTAATAAGGGAAGACCGAACAAGGTATTACTTATACAAATTAAAAAACCAAAATAAGATTAAAGTACACAATCAAGAAAGAATCTTTGGAGGACATCAAAATACATGGATTCACTCGTAAACACGCCAACGATTTCCGCACTTGGCACATTTGTAAAATCTAGTCTCCCCTTCATCACTCGCTCTTGTCTGTAAAGCCCAAGTATACGCCTTGGTATGTTCACATTTAGGACATTCCATATCTACCTTAGGATTAACTTCTACCTCAGCATCCACAACTTCTACTTTATCTTTCTCTTTAATATCTTCCTTTAGAACCACTTTTTCCCCAGTTAAGGGAATTTTCTTACCGCAATTCATACATACTAGTTTTTTCTTTCCAGATTTATCTGGAACCAACATACTTCCACAGTGATCACAGAACTTCATACAACTCCCACCATTTTTAGTAACATATTAAACATTATTTTAACCCATCCCAAATAAGGTACCTTTAATAAAACTTTCCCATAAACCTTATTTTCACTAATTTTTTCCTCAAAAGCATAACTTTTCTCATTATAGTCCCCTTTTGTTTTATAAAATGTTTTCCCATCTTCCTCATTAATTTCTATAACTCTATGAATAATGGGGGCTGCATTAAATCCATTGTTATACACAATCACTTCTCCCAATTTGATATCTTTTGGCTTTTGTAAAATAAAAATATCCCCTATATTAAATCCTTTATTTTGTGGAAATTTACTAAACTCTTCTTTAGTAATCTCTCTAGATTCATACCAACCTCCACAAACTTCCCAATAATCAGAATTTTGATTAGACTCTTCCATGGCCTTACCACATAACATTTTTGGTTTAGCTATGCTCCTTTTCAAATCTTCAAAACTTCCCCCACTTTTCATATAAAAATCTGGCCAACAATTACTTTCTTCATGCTGCATACTACAACTCACAACAGCCACAACCGGAAAACCAGTCCCCAATAACAACCCTAATCCAGGATAAATTAAGAATTTAACAATAATGATCGCTAAAACCACATTTACAACCCAACTACTCCAACTATCTTCCCTCCAAATAAAATACCATATTTTTTTCCAATTCATCTTCTCAGAAAAATTAGTGTGATTTAATAAATGTTTTCTTTATTAATTTTAAATTTCTTTGATGAAAATTTCTTCCTAAGAAAGTTTCGCTTTCTTAAATTTATCATCCATTTCTTTTATTTTCTTACCCAATCTATCAATTGCTTTTTTCAAGGCAGTTTTAGCATCACCAGAACTCCCTACAATCAAAATAGGATTGCTAACTAAAGAATGATCAATATGATAACCGGCCACATCTACACTTTTATCCTGCCATAGCTCTTTAACTAAAGGGTTACATAAAGTATGTCCTTCCCCTTTAATCTCTACTTTAATCTTATTTTTCCCTTCTTCTAAATAATTTATTTCCATTTTTCAATAAACACTCTTTTGCTTAAGCTTTTAAAAAAAGCTTGTTTTTGATGAAACTTTTTTGTAAAAAGTTTCTTTTAAAGCTTTCCTTTTTACTTAGAAAACAAATCTCCCAAGGTGAGGGCCCTTCTTTCCTCTTTTTCCATTTTTTCCACTTCTCCGGATTCTTTCCTAATTAACTTAACTCCAAAGAAACTTTCCAATTTTTTAACTATTTTCAAACTAGGTTCCATATGTTTACTCTCTAATTTATGGATCACGCTCTCTTTTTCATTTATTTTTTTAGCCAATTTCTCCTGTGTTAACTCCCTTTTTTCTCTTTCTCTTTTCAGAATTTCACTAAAATCACTTACCACAACTTCAATTTTCTCTTCTTCTCTTATTTGCAATTTTTTATTAGAAATTTTTTGTTCATCTATAGAAAGAGTAGGTTCTTTTCCAGGGGTAAAGGGGATAGAAGCCCTTTTTCCGAATCGACTACATTCCTTACAAACACTCATCACACTTCCTTCTATTTTAACTCTCGATAAGTTCTCTTCTTTCCCACACAACTCACAACTACTCATTTCACAAGTTTGTCTAATTCCTCAAAACTCCTTAAACCTTCCAACTTAACCTCTTCATTTATCAAAATAGTCGGGGTTTTAGAAATATCATAAGTTCCTTTCATAATATTCACCATAGAAATATCCATATCAATTGGTAGAGGAATTAACATCAATTGCTTGCCATGTTTCTGTTTTAAATCTTTTAAAATCCCTGATTGAGCATTCTGCTCAGCCTTAATCTCAAATTCCGGATCATTTGCAAAAAAATACACCAGATTAATATAATCCGCATTACATCTTTCCCTTAAAACAATGCTATTCAACCAAAATTCTACTTTCAATAACGCATACTTTCTTTTCTCCCATTCTAAATCATCTGTCAAAAAACTTGCTTTATCATAAGTTTCTAATTTCAATCCTTCCTTGTAAACTTTATCCGCAAAATTCAAATTTTCCTCAATCGCAGAATCACAAAACCTTGGTTCTAAATTCTGATAATATAAACTTTGTAATTTAGCATCACTCCACTCTAACTCAATTCTCCGATATTGTTCCTCAACATCTCTCACACGATTACTCTCTAAAGCGAATCCTAAACATACACCTAACAAAAACACAACTACTGTTAATACTAAAGCTTTCCAAAATAAATCTCCATATCTTACCATTTAATATTCCCCATCATCAATCTATAGACAGAGTGAATTAACACTAAAGGATATAAAGTTAAGTAAAACAATAGATAAAAAACAATTGTAAAATGAGATTTAAAACCCAAATTTGCTCTATTTAAGGTCTTCAAACCCAAATATGTGAATATCAAAGTAAACCCTAATAAAACTAAAATAAAAAAAGTAAACACACTAGGAATCAAAAATAATCGAGGTACCTCAAAAATTTGATTACCTGATTGAATCGAATAAAAGGTATATAACAAATATTGAAAGACCCTTCTACCAAAAACATAAAAGAAAATAAAAAATCCTGTAAGACTCAGAATAAGACGTATAAGAAATCGTGGAACCACAAACAGGCCAAACATTTTTTGCTTCTTTCTAAAAAGAGAACTTTTGTATTTGTTAACGGTCTGTAACCCCCCTATATTCCATCTCAACCTTTGTCTCCACCACTGTTTCAAAGTACTAGGCACATCAGTCCCCACTCTCGCACTTAAACACATCCTGTTTTTATAGCCTTTTTTCAAAACTTTCCAAGCAATCTCAATATCTTCTGTAATATTATTAACATCGAATCCTCCCACTTCATCTAAAATTTTCTTTCTAAACATACTCAAACTTCCAGGAGTTACATACACACTATCCACAAAGTCTAAAAGTTTCCTTCCAAAAGCAATCAAGAAATATTCAATAGCCTGCATCTTCTCAATCAACCTTTTAGTATTCATCACATAAGAAGTAGCAGTAACCGCCCCAGTTCCGGGATCTTTAAAATAATTAAGCATCCTCTTAAAAGAGTCCTTTTCAGGATAAGAATCGGCATCAACGATTGCTACAATCTCTCCCTTGGCATGTTTAATCCCATAATTAACAGCATCTGCCTTCCCAGAATTATAACCTTTAACTAATAAATTAACCCCTTCTAAAGTCTTAGCTCTTTCAACAGTTTTATCTTGACTCCCATCATCTACAACAATAATCTCTATTTTATCTTTAGGATAATCTAATTCCCGGATTGCTTTAATCGTCTCCACAATACTTTCCTCTTTATTATACGCTGGAATAACCACACTTACATCATAAAAATTTTCAGTAATAGGATCTAGATACAAGTTTCCTTTATTCCTCAAAAAAATTAACAAAACCAAGAAAATACTGTATAATGAAACAAATATAAAAAATAAATACACCACTGTAATAAACGCTACCATGTTTAAATTTAAACTTCTCTTATTTTTTAAAGCTTTCTTAACTTAAATTTATATATTCCAACCTTTTTCTTTAATACCATGATAATCTCTTTTTTCGAAGAATACCCCACAAAAGAAAATTTAAATAAGTTAAATTTAATCAAATTTCCAACCAAACTTTACTTAGCTGCTCCTTCTTTAAAAAAATTTAAAGAAACAACTTCAAAAATAAAAAATAAAAAAATAAAAGAAATAATTTACTGGCCAGTTTTAGAAAGAAAAGAAGGTTATTGGTATTCTCCTTTCTCTAAAAGAGCAGCTCTAAAAAGAACCTTAGATGAAATACCTTTAAATCAATCAGTTATGATAGACTTAGAATTACCCACATCCCAAAACCCCAAACTTTACTACACTCAATTTATTAACTTCTTTAGAAATAGAAGACTGATAAGAAAATTTATTAAAAACCATAAAAAAGTCTACACAGCAGAATATTTCCCAATTAAAAAATGGCTGAAATTCTTAGCTTTAAACTTCGACTCTAAAAAATACAATAATAAAGTGATCAAAATGCTTTATACTTCCATGTGGCCTTTCTCATTAGAAAACCATTTAAAACAAGGAAAAGATTTATTCAAAAATAATTACATAGCCGGATTCGGAGTAATTGCAACAGGAGAAGGAGGAAATGAAACTTGCTTAACCACAAAACAACTTGAAAATGATTTAACTCTAGCTCAAAAAAACAAAGTAAAAGAAATAATTATTTTTAGATTGGGTGGTTTGAATAAAAATTATTTAAAAATTATTTCAAAATTTGTCTAACTTCGTGATACAAAGAATCGTCCAATAAAGGTATTCTATTAGAACCCCACCAAGCCACTCTTTGAAAAAAACTAGAACGTTCTGGAAGATGAACTGCTAAACCTTTTTCTTTTTGTGCCACCAATTCTGCAGAATATTTTGTTAATTCTTCATCTTTTGTAACACACCAAGTTGAATAAATAAACTTCAACAAATCAGACTTCCAAATATGCTCATCTTCAAAAATACCAGAAATACCAGTCCAACATACATCTCCATTTCCCCTCACAAGTAAATTTTTAACATGTGCATCTCCCAAGGGCCCATAAGTTCCATAAATTTCACTCAAGGCTTCCAAACCTTGTTCTAAAACAGATTCTCTTTTTCCATCTTCTAAACCCCTAAAATTTTCAGAAAGATGTTCCCTAACCAAAACCCAGTTAGAATCATCATAAGCAATTAATTTTGGCATATTTTTTCCATCCATTTTTTGCAACATTTCTACTTCCCTTCTAAATCTGCTTTCAGTAGTACTTGGTTTCCTAGTTCCAAAAAACAACTTATCTTCTAAAGTATAAACAGCATCTGCAATAGGAATAGATCTTGGTTTTTTAACAACATAAGAATCTCCTTCATAATTTACTAAAAAAACAACATTAGTAGCAGTATAAGATTTACCTTCTTTAAACTTCTTTGGTGCATTCAATAAATCCTTAAAATCTTTATCTGACATATCTCAATAAACTTAAAATTCAATTTAAAAACCTATCTAACAGCCTCATACTCATCTTTTTTATCTCTTCCTAATAACCAATACATAGTTACTTTCCACAAACCCCATTGTTTAACTCTTCTATCATTTGGCTCAACATAAACATTAACTCTTTTATAATTCCCTTTAGCTTTAGAAAAAAAATCTTTTAACTCTCCTTTTAATAAATTAGAATTAAAGCCTTCAACTTCTAAAAAACTTTTCTTATCACAAAATACAAATCCATGACTCCAAGGTTTAAAATTATTAACTAAATTCTTAAATCTTAAATAACTAGAATTCTTAAATCCTTTACCTTTACCTTTAACAGTCCCATAAAATTTATCTTTAAACATAATTTCATGTACTTTATTAAACACATCAGAATTCATAAGAACATCTGCATCCAAGAATATCAAAAACTCATTTTTAGCTTTAGATGCACCAAAATTTTTAGCTTTAGAAACATTTTTCTCTTTTATCTTAAAAACATTAGAAGTATATTTTTTAGCAATCTCAAAACTAGAATCTGTACATCCATTACAAACTACAATCAACTCAAAATCTTTAAAGATTTGATTTTTAACACTCTCTAAAGTCTTTTCTAAATAATTCTCTTCATTAAATACAGGAATTATAACAGATAAGCTCATTTATAATACCTCCAAATCTCAATCTCTTCATCTTTTACTTTTCTAAATCCTTCAGAATTATATCTTAATAAATACAATAACCCGGCATCACCCCATTTCTCCCTTATTCTAGAATCTACTAAAATATAATCCACTTCATATTTATTCAAAATTTCATTTGTTCTAAAAGCATCTCGAGAATCAATTAATTCCATAAGTTCTTTTCTTCTTTCCTCAAACTTTGGAACATTTGTAAAACTATCCCAAACATTCTTCTTACCATTAAAAGAAATCCAATTACCATAACCAATATCAGAAAAGACAACATGACCTTCAGGTATCTCATTTAAAGCATCAAAGATTTCATCACTAGGCATTCCAGAACCTAAACGATTCACATAACTAAGCCCGGAAAATAATAAACCACAAACAACTATCAAAAAGGTTAAATCTCTTATCAATTTACTCTCCCATTTCATCTTATATAATTCTACAAAGAACAAGGCCATTAACACACTCAAAAATAGACTAAAATAAAAAATACCAAACTCTACTCTCAAAGAGAATAAAAATAACCCTAACAAAACCCCGTACAAAGGCAAGAATTTTCGCTTATTCCAAAATAAAATCAAGCAAAATACAATAAAGAATAATCCAAATATACTTATCCCTATCAACGCTCCCAAATCTGAAATAAAATTAGATTTCCATTCCCCAAACACAAAAATAAATATCAGGAATAAAATCAATAATCCGGAAAAAACTGCCTTTTTCTTATGGAAAAACCATAACAATCCTAAAAACAAAACAAATAAGGCCATAGTATAATCAAGGCTAAACATAATCACTAAACTCACTCCAGCCAAAATATTTTTTTTATTAACTAAAAAATAAAACACTGCTAAACTAAAGAGAATCCCTATCCCATATCTCTCCCCCACATTAAATAAATAAATAAAAGCAGGGGACACAATTAAAAAACCCATACTCAATATCTTCTCAGTTAAAGATAAGGGCTTTAAGATTAAAAAGAACAAAACCAGGCTGATAATCCCCATTACAAACAACAAAACATTTAATGGAATCCATTTCAATAAGAAATTCCAACCTCTAGCATTCACATTTTCTCTCCCAGAAAAACTTAAACTATCTTCTCCACCTTCTGCCATCCTCAAATGATAATAGGATTTGTCTCCAATCGGCAAATTATTTTCTCTTAATAGACCGGGAAGTAATAAGAACAACAGTACCAAGACCACAATGCCAATCTTAGCAAATAACTTGGTAGACTTTCGGCGTTCCAAAAAACCTTCCTTTAAAACAATTGGTATCATCAGTCCATTTCACCTTCCCATATTTTAATTCTGTCTCAATAGGTATAAAAATATAATCTATATTATACTTTTCAATCAATTCCAAAGCAGTAACTTCGGATTTAGTAGAATATAAAAGTTTAACATCTTCGTATCTCTCAGATGTATCCGGAGCCAATAAAAAATTGCTATCCAAAACAGTCCTCTTCCCAGCCACTCCACTAATAACATGGCCAAATTCTAAAGGAGCCAAAACAGTCACATCCGGCAAAGAGTTATCTTTTATCCAATTAAGCACCAAAATTTCATAATCATTGGGCACTTGTTCATTCAACTGTCTAGAAGTATAATAATAAGTCGGGACTACTAACGATAAAATAAATAATCCAAACACAATAATCATGAAAGATATTCTATACATAGGAATTTTTGTCTTCTCCAAATAACGCAAAAACAAATTCAAAGCCAAGACTGCAGCTAAAACCAAAGCAATACTCAAGAACATCAATCCGATCCTTGGACTTAATAATCTCAACCACAATAATATCAAAATACTCAAAATCAATCCCCCTATCAAGAAAAATTTATCTTTCTTTTTTATAATTCCCCCTATAATTCCGACAAGTCCGAAAATAATCACCAAAGTACCTACTTTATATAACAAACTCAATAAATCCAAATCAAAGTAACTCCCTAAAATCCCAAAAGGGATATTATTCCAGATCACATTTAAACCATATTCTAGAAATGCTTTTTTGTAAATCAAAAACTGGATAAAAAAAGTGGAGAGTATATTAAAAATAATCAATTCCTCTTTCAAATTCCCAATTTTGATTCCTTCTGTAGAAGCTAAGATAAAATAAAAAATTAACCCAATTGAAAATAATAGTGCTGCAGGATGCAACAAACTTAAGAAAAAAGAAAAGAATACAAACTTCTTAATCTTCTTCTCATTATTTACATCCATAAACAGATAAACTAAATAAAACATAATTGGAATTACCAAGGTGTAAATTGAAGCATTAGCTAAAGTTTCGGTAAATACAATAGGGATAAATCCCGACATCAAAGCAATAAATAAGGCCAAATCCTCATTATCTACCAATCTTTTACTCAAACCATATACAATAAAGACCAAAATTGAAATAAAAATACTAGGAACCAGTTTCAAAGCCAGTCCACTTCCCAAAAATAGACCAAAAAAAGCCAAAATATAATGATACAACGGAGAGTACAACACTTCCCTCCCATTATAACTTAACTGATCATAGACAAGAGGGTTCCCTGTCTCCAAAATATTATCCACAAATCTTTTAACCAGATATCCTTCATTCTCAAAATGAGGAGTTTGAAAAACAAAATATAGTCTTGTGGCTAACACAATCAAAAAAATTAAAATTAAGATCTTATATGTTTTTTTTAAGTGCATCACTAAAAAACCAGATAAAAAACAGCTTTATAAACCTATACCTCTATTTTATAACAAAAATAATCATCATAAGGGTTCTTGAGCTTCATCATTTTATTAATGCTTAATTTTTCAAAATGCCTTCTAAAGGGCCTCATAGAATTCCCATGAGCAGAGATACCCACATTTACTTTATATTTTTTAATAAATTTCAATAAATCTTTAATAAAACTCTTTACTCTTTTCTCCACCATTTTAATGCTCTCTCCACCAGGGGGGGGCACATCATAACTCCTATGCCAAATATCAAATTGTTTTTTCCCATGTTTTTCAATTATGGATTTATGATATTTTCTCTGCAGTCTACCATAACTTCTTTCAATCATCCGATCATCTTTAATTAATTTTAAACATTCTGAGTGAAATTTCAAAACCTCTTTTAAGGTATCCTTGCTCCTACTCAATCGAGTGTGGTAAGTCACATCTATTCTCTTATCTTTTAATTTTCTTGCAATAATTTTGGCACTTTTAATTCCCCTTTTAGTTAAACCAGAATCCACCCAACCTGTAAATCGCTTACTTTGGTTAAAATAACTCTCTCCATGTCTAAACAAATAAATATAACACCGCATATGAATTAAAAATAATAATTCTGCTATATAAATGTATTTAAGATTTCCCTTACATTCAAAAGATATGTCTTCCATAATAACCCATGAAAGTTTATATGAAATCTTACTGAAAGAAAAAACACGAAATGAACTCCAAGTAATCGAAGAATCTTTTTTTACCCAATTACAATCCTACATAGAAGAAAAAAAATTAATCCTGAGTTCGCAAAAAGAAAAAGCCTCTTTTCCTGAAGAAGTGAAAAAGACAGAAAAACAGCTCCAAAGCATCCAACGCTTGTCAAATGAAATTATAGAGAGAAGAAAGCGCAAAATTTTAGATCTGGCATTATTAAATTCCAGAACCCCCTCCGCTATTCCCTTAAAAGGTCTCCTTCCCCGGGAACAAGGGCTCTATAATTCCACCTTAAAAGCCTTAAACCAGTATGATTTTCCTTTAGAAACTAAAACGAAAACCTTAAAAAACGAAAATCCTCTTTCCATCTCAGTCAAATTCCTAGATTCTATACCTAAGTTTATAGGAACCGACAATAAGGTTTATGGTCCTTTTGAAAAAACTGACATTGCGACTTTACCCAAAACCATAGCTCAAATTTTAATTAACAGAAAAAAAGCAGAAAATGAAGATTCCAAAAACTCGAAAGAAGTACTGTCCTAAATGTAAAAAGCATACAGATCACAAAGTCACCCAATTAAAAACCGGAACTAAAAGAGGTTCTCTAAAGTGGGGTTCTATCCAAAGATCCATGAAAAGGGGCTCTGGGAGCGGCTTTGGAAACAAAGGCAGATGGGGTTCTAAACCTAGTAAACCTAAACGGGGTGGAGCTAAAACCTCAAAAAAAATGTACATCAAATTTACATGTCAAACTTGTAAAAAATCCACAATGACATCGAGAGGAACTCGAACTAAAAGACTGGAGTTAGAATAATGGAACCAATTAGCAAATTCATAAAATTACGTTGTAACAAATGCAAAAATGAACAAATTATATTTGGAAAACCTTCTTCAAAAGTAAATTGTCTTGTTTGCAACACTGCCTTAGCAGAACCTACTGGTGGAAAAGGTCACATTAAAACCCAAATCTTAGAAGTTTTAGAATAAGCTTTATAAACCCATTTTACGCTTTTTTCTTTATGGCTCAGAAAAAACAAGGTTTTCCAGAAGAGAACGAAATAGTCCTTTGTACAGTTAAAAAAATCCTCCCACACGGCATCTTTGTTAGTCTAGATGAATACGAAAGCAAAGAGGGTTTAATCCATATTTCAGAAATCTCTCCAGGAAGAGTCAGAAACATTCGTGATTTTGTAAAAGAAGGTAAAAGAATTGTTTGTAAAATTCTTCGTATGAGTCGAGAAAGAAACCATATAGACCTCTCTCTCAGAAGAGTAAATCAAGCTCAAAGAATTAACAAAAATACAGAATATAAACAAGAACAAAAAGCAGAAAAAATTCTAGAAGTAACTGGAAAGGAATTAAAGCTTCCTTTAGAAGATTTATATAAAAAAGTCGGAGATAAATTGATAGAAAATTATGGTTCTTTATATAACGGATTTGAAGAAATGAGTGAAAATAATGATTTATTAAAAGATCTTAATTTAGATAAAAAAATAGAATCCACTTTATTAAAATTCATAAAAGAGAGAATCAAAAAGAGAGAGATAAAACTCTCTGCATCCTTAACTTTATCCTCAATAAATTCAAAAGGAATTGAAATAATCAAAGCCACATTAAAAGCCCTAGAAGATAAGCATTCCAATATAAAAATAAAATACATCGGAGCTCCAAAATATCAACTCACTTTAATAGCAGATAATTATAAAATAGCAGAAAAACAATTAACAAATATCCAACAAGAAGGTTTTAAACTAATGAAAAACCAAGGTGTCTTTAAATTAGAAAGAAATGACAAAAAACATACTTAGATGTTCTCATTGTAATCTTTATACCTTAGAAAAGACTTGTCCCAAATGTAAAAAACCTACCTTAGAACCTAAGCCCGCCAAATTTTCAGTTAAAGATAAATTCGGAAAATATAGGAGAAACTACAAAAAACAACAAGCTTTATAAAAACACTTCTTTTAAAAAAAGTCATGTCTTTCAAAATAAAAACCTTGGCCAGACCTAAGTTAAAAAGTCCAATTTTAATCGAAGGTCTTCCCGGAATGGGAAATGTGGGCAAGATTGCAGTGGATTTCATGATAGAAAATCTTAATGCTGAAAAACTATTAGAAATAAACTCCCATCATTTTCCAAATTCTGTTTTTGTAAACGAAAAAAATTTAATTGAGTTGCCTAAAATAGAACTTTATTACAAAAACTTAAAAGATAGATCTCTAATTTTCTTATCCGGCGATGTCCAACCCACAGAGGAAACCTCTTGTTATAATTTCTGTGAAAAAATTTTAGACGTCCTAGAAGGATTTAAAGGCAAAGAGATAATTACCTTAGGGGGTATAGGCTTACCCGAACTTCCTAAAAAACCAGGTATTTACAGTACTGGGAATAACAAAAAAATTATTAATAAATATAAGGCTAAACAAATTTCTACAAATCTATACGGTTTTGTGGGTCCTATTGTAGGCGTATCTGGAGTTTTACTTGGTCTAAGTACAAACAGGAAAATATCCGCAATAAGTTTCTTAGCAGAGACCTTGGGCCACCCCAATCATTTAGGCATAAAGGGAGCCAGAGAAATTTTATCTATTTTAGACAAAAACCTAAAATTAAAATTAGATCTTAAAGATTTAGACAAAGAAATCAAAGAAATGGATTCTGGATCTGAAACCGAAGAGGACGTTCTCCAAAACCTAAAACAAAAATTCTCAAAGAAAAAAGATACCACTTACATTGGTTAAAATTTTGTTAAACTTTTTTGAATTTTTATTCACCTTCCTCTTTTTAGAAAATTTCACCCTAGCGTTTTAAAACTACCAAAAAAAAAGCAAGATATGTTTTATATGCTAATGTAAATAATTTATCTAAAATTGATTTAAATGGGTTTGAGTCTTAATTTTATATTTTTCATCAATAAAAAGGGTTCCATATATTCCATCAAATCCCGGATTTATCCTAATTTTTCCTTCTCTATTCAACAAAATAACTCTTGCCAATTTCTCATTCACAACTTTACTTAGATTTTCAAAAGAAACTTTCAATAAGATATTAAACTCGTTTCCAAATTCCTTAATCAATTTATCATACTCTTTCCAAACTCTGACAGAACTTAATTGTTTTATCCCATAAACACTCCCAATCAATTCTTGTAGAGGTATTAATCTTTTGAATTCTTTAGCATTACTTGGTCTGTAACCTTCTTCATGGTTCGCCAATTCTTCTACCCTATTCAAAACCCCTATTACCAGTTCCTTTCCACACTTTGGACATATCTTCTTCAAATCAGAAGTCTCTTTAGGTTCAAAACTCACACCACAATTCCTATGGCCGTCTATATGGTACTTCCCATAACCAGGATCCACTTCTATTGTTTCCTTCAAACCTTCCCCTGTTCTAATTGCTTTCAAAATATTATCATAACTCAATTCTCCTTCAAAAATAGTCGCCTCTCTTCCCAATCTCCAAGGCCAAAAACTATGTGCATCACTTGTACTTATTAAATTAAGTTTATTCCAATCATCATTTCTCCATAACATCTCGGGGTCCGCACTCAACCCTGTTTCGATAGCATTTATTTCTTTAGCTTTGTCTTCAAAACAATCCTTAACAGTATCAAATCCACTTTTACTTCCAAAGATTCCAAACCAAGGTGTCATACAATGTGCAGGGATAATTTCTATTTTATCACTAATCTCTTTCATCATTTCCACAAATTCAGCTGGCATCAAACCAAAAATAGGCCTTCCATCATAATCAATCCTTCCCTTTTGTAATAATTTTTCTTGAATTTGTTCAGCAATTTCTAAATTAGGAGCTAACATTACTAAATGTACCGCCCTCCTTCCTTCATTAGAAAACATCAAACTAATCTCTGTTTGTAATAAAAAAGGGAATTTATTTTTAGTCCATAAAATTCCTTTATCATCCTCTATTAATTCATTTTTAATAGCTTCAAATTGTAAGGGGTGTTGAAAATCCCCTGTCCCTAATAAGCCCAACCCTTTAATCCTCCCATATTTTTCTAAATTATCAAAAGAAAGATTTTTACTAGTAGCTCTCGAATGTTTGCTATGTAGATGTAAATCTGCAATAATCATAAAAAGAAAAAAAGAAAAAAAGCTTATTAAGCTTTGTTTATTGTAATTGTCTTACTCACTTCTTGCATATAGTTATAACTCAAAGTAATTCCCAAGGATTCCTTAAATGAATTTCCTGGATTATTCACTGCTCTCTTACATCTTAGTACTCCATGTCCACCTCTTAATTCCACTATACCTCTATAAGAAGTTCCTGCTTTGAAGGTACATTCAAAATTAGTTGGCATGGTTACAGTTACTTCATTCAAATTACTTCTTTGAATATCCCTAGCACAAGCTGCACCTACTACTTCTCCACTACCCACATTATTGATATCTAAAGTCACTCTTACAAAATCTGAACCTTCTTTTTCCCTAATCGAACTAACATAAACAGGGGCTCCAGAATTAGCATTGCTCTCTAAGATATTCTGAGTACCATCAATATCACATTCTTGGGTTCCAGTAGTTCTCCTAGTAGTACTTGGTATACAAAAATTATCTATCTGTACTTTAGTCTGATAAGGGTAACATACACTTGCTCTTACATCTAAAGGCACACTATCTCCCAAAATTTCTCCTTCATAACTTGCTGTTCCTAAAGGCATTACAATGCTATCCTCCACAACACCCCCTTCGCCTTCTTCTATAGCTGAAATAAGAACATCATTTGTGGTTTGCTGCCCAGCCAAAGTAGTCCTCACAGCTGCACTTCCATACAAAGCACCAGTTAAATATATATGGGCTGCTCCTTGTGCAATGACAGTTTCACCCTTGTTTATTAATTCCAAATCAATAGGGAATTCTTCCCCTTTATAATTTCCACCTAAACTTGGAGCATCATCTAAAAAATCAATAAATAAACCTTCCTTTCCTCCTAAAAAAACTCCATCTCCTTTTGATTCATTACTCTCACAACTTTGACCACTTACCATTAAAATAGCAACTAAAACCATTAAAATTCCATACCTCTTTTTCATTTTATTATTTTCCTCCAATCTCCTTATTAATTTTAATCTGACCTTTTAAACGTGATAGATAACCATATGTTAATTTCATATTTAAAGGTAACGTATAGCTATCTCCTTTCTCGACCTCGATACCCCTACATATGATTGAACCCTCTCCATTTCTCAGATGCAATTCTCCATCATTTTTACAACTTGCAGCTGAAAATCCAGATTCTTCAGATAAAATTTCTACTTTGACTACATCTTTTTGATTTCGATTATCAAAACTACATTTATCATCCAATTCTTCATCATGTTTTATAACTTCTCCATCTCCGACATTCTTGACTTTAATGGTAAATAACAATTCATTAGTATCTCCTTTAGGAATAATATCTTCTTTCAAAAATGTAACTGCTACAGGTCCTGCTTGGTCACTTCCAACATCCAATTCTCCTGCACTACAAACTGTGTCTCTTGCATCTGCAAATGGATCTTTAATACAAATAGAAGGAGCTAAAGAAGTACTATATTTATAACAAGCCTTAGCCGTAAATACATAATCCTTATCTACATCAAAACCTTTCTCTAATTTAAAATCCCATTTATCCCTTCCATAAGTTTGAATTTCTCCACCTGGAAAATTTCTCCTTCCCATAATGGTTTCACCAATATCTTCACAACCATCATTTCCACTAAAAGTCCTATCCGGGAAAGAACCAATACATACTTTTCCTTCACTAACATCATCTCCACCTTGATTATGAGCATCTATTTGCACGCTAAAATCCACATCTTTCCAAATTTCAGTTGGAGGCAAACCTTGAGCGAAACTTAAAACCAAACCTTTAGCTCCAGTATAATCATCATCTTTAACTTCTGAACCACTTTCTCCTTTTCCGACTAAACCACCTAAATTACAACTAGCCCCCACTACTAAAAAAAGAGCTAATAGAACAATAAATATCTTGTATTTCCCCATTAATCACCTAAAAACGAATTTTATATAAAAAAGTTTCTATAACTAAGCACCTTCAACAGGTTCTTCTGTTTTTTCTTGATTATCCCCTTCCTTTATCAACTTACTTGTTTCAGGATTCTCAGAAGGTTGTCTTAATGTAATTGACTTTTCAGCCACCAATTTATAAGTATGATCTAACCTCGCCTCTATCTCCCCTGCAGGCACAATGCTTGCACCAGTAGAGCCTCCCAAAATACTATTATCCACACTCAACTTACAATGGAAAGGCTCACTCTCCCCACTACCTTCTTTATCATTTAAACTTCTCTCAATTTCTTTAAAAAGCCCATTTCTTAATTTTCCTTCTCTTGATGTTCCACCACTTTCCAAAGGCTCACAATCACCAAAACTCAACCCAGTTGGAAGCGTTATGTTAAACCCATTTAATTTAACCTTATTTTTAGTATTCTTGTTCTTAAATCTAAATCTCAATATGGGCTCCTTACCTACTCCCAAGGGTTGTCTATCAAACCACAGATTAGATTCCACCTCGGAAACATATTGCATCTTACTCAAAATCTTCGGCTTATAACCCTTATCTGCCCATATGCCTCCATCGGTTTCCTTAAAAGCATCCCCTGTCCTGTATTCATTATAAGTATCTCCATCAACAGCAAAAATCTCTAAACTTGAATCTAACGGAATAGTATAGCCCAAAATCAAATTAATTTTTTTAGTATTAATTGCTTTAGCAAAGATCACATCTTTAATTGTTGAATCCTTTCCATCGAATCTACAATGAAAATCGTAAGGAGTCTCAACATATCTTTCTCCTTGATTAAATATCTCTACACCCACTTCTGGATCTACTTCTTCATCTAAAAAAGTTATCACTCCTTTAACTTTGTCTTCTACATTACATTCGGGATTTAGCTTTATGGATTTTACTTTCTCACCTAATCTTCCAACAACAAATATACCATCCACACCAAAATCTTGTCCCACATAACCTTTGAGTGGCCATACCTTTAATTCCCCAAAACTTATTCCAGTTTTTTCTTTAATCTTTGCTCCACCGCTTTCCCACATAAAAAGCTCTTTTCCACTTACTAATTGACTAATAAAAGAAAGCTGATTCCCAATATATCCAAATACACTCCTAGTACCCTCTAATGTTGCTTTGATAGGCTCTCCAAAAGAAGATTGCCAAAACCCAGAATCCAATCCTGGAGCCACAACAGTTCCATAAATAAAAAATCCAACCACTAAAAGCAAAAGGATGGTAATCCAATTAAACCCAGAAGAACTCACACCATTTCCTGCAGCTACCGCACTCCCCGAACCTTTACTTCCTCCGTGTTTCAATCTTTCAGTTACAACTTCTTTGCCCATATTAGTTAAAAATCCCCATTTTCCTCCGCCTCCAGAAGATTTAACACTTCCACCACTTTTTCCTCTTCTCGTTTTTCTCCCTTGCTTTATATCCCAAGCCCGAGCATCTCTTTTTGCCTGTGCCCTACCTTCTTTAACATATTGATCGCCTTGCGCTGTGACCTTCTCCTTCCTAGACATATGGGTAGTCATATGCGCCTTTAAAGCACTTTGATTACTAACTTCCCTACCACATTTGGGACATTTAACCATTTTCTACTCCAATGCTATTTTAAATTCTAGAATTTCAAAACTATTTTTGGCATCCAATCTAATTAAATTTTCTTGTTCAATATAATCATTCAAAACAAATAAGAACAAATCATCAGTAGTATCTACATCTATATCATTATCATTAATCTCTATTGTAAAAGCTTTCCTATCCCCTAAAACACTAAACTCAAATACAGCAATAACATCTAAAATCCCTCTTCTTACATCCTTATAATCCTCATCACTCAAGGAGAAGAAATAATCTGGAGTCTCTTCCTTGCCCCCAAAAGTTTTTATCCTAATTCCTTCCACCACATAATCCCCTTCAGTCTCAAAGTCCAAATTATTCACCCCATTATCAAAGTAATGAGGTGCAATCTCAATTACTTCTTCTTTTAAATTACAAAATGGAACATCTGTAAATAAAACTTTATCATTCAAAAACATTTTCAAAGTTTTATCTTCATTTCTATTACAAAATACACTATATCTCATAACTGCTCTATCCATTCGAGATTTCTCTTCATCTGCTATAGAGAATGTTCTTCTAGCCACCCTATTCTTTACTTCTGTTTGTTTTCTTAGTTTAACATTTCTCAATTGATAACTTTTAGAACCAAACCCACCTATACTTAATTCTAGATCATTGTTTTCTGATAAATAAGCTAATGGGACTTCTGCCTTCACTTGTCCACTTTTCACTTCTTTATTATAAAACTCATTTCCATTAAGTTTCATAATTAAATTCCCACTCCCACTATCTACAATCATATAAATCTCAGCTTTCAAAAAATCATTAGGATTATCTACATTAAAAAACAAGCTTTTATCTTGAGAACCAAATAAAGATCTTGTAATTAAAACACTATCTGAAAGAGTAACCAATCCCGACTCTTCTTTCGTAAACAAATTTGTATTCGCAATGTCATGGGTTATAATTTCTGGAGTTTCCCCCGGAATCAATTTCCCCACAAATTCTGAGAATAAAATTCCTTCTTCAAAATCTCCTCCATTTAATCTTGGTCGGGATTCATTTCCATATAATAAATTCTCTCGATCTTCAGCAGGCAATAACAAAAGATAAACAATCATAAACAACGCAATTATCGCAATTAAGGTAGCTACATTCCCTGCAGTAGTAACCTCCCCTTTTTTATTCATAAAGCAACAATAAGTTTATTAATATTTAAAGGTTACTAAGGAAAATGGCCTTAAATATTTGTATAGAACTATTTTGGAAATTCCTATTTGGATTAATAAAATACATTATAGAGAATCCAATTTATGTACTACTCTTGGCTGGAATCATTATCAGTGTTACTAAAAAATTCGGACCTTTGATCATAGGACTCATTGCAACTGCAGCCGATTTTCTTAAAGACACCATAGACATAGGCACATTGGGTATTTCAAGTCCTGTCACTATCCTAATTGGGATAGGAATCGGACTCCTTTGGGCCACGATGGCCTTCTCCCCAGGCGCACCAATTTTCCTCTCGATCGCCAACGCAATCCCCATGTTTTTATTTGGGACCCTACTTGGAATCGCCCCCATACCCTTTTTATCCGTTCTCTCTTTAGGAGTGGGTTATTCCTTAGAAAAATTTACAATACCTAATTATATAATAGGAATCATATCTGGAGTCCTCATCTATTTTGTTCTGTCCTTTGGCATTTCAATCTTATCCGGTTTTTGCCAAGGGTTAAACTTTGCTATAAATTTATTTTAAAATTCTCTTCAATCCAAATCCAATTAAACTTGGTTTCAAAAACAAATTTAATTTAGAAAAGGGCTTATCTCGATTAAACTCTCCCAAATTAACCTTCTTTAAAACATTAATAAATCCATCCAAATCTTCTTCTCCAAGTTTGTTAATAAAATTCTCCATTTTTTTATGCAATCTCAAACCCCTTCCAATTTCTTTTCTTAACAGTTTATTATAATCTCCCCCTTCATTTAACACCTTAGCCAAAACTTTAGCTCCCCTCATCCCATACACAATACCTCCGTGAGTAGTTGCTTTAACATGTCCGGCTGCATCTCCAACCAAATATACATTTCCTTTACTTACTTTTCTTTTAGAATCGTACATGGGAATAATCCCACTTTGAGATTCAATAAAATCTTTTTGACTTATCTTTAATTTATCCATAAAAGAATCAAAAATTTCTTTGACACTCCCTTCGCTCACAACACCAACCCTTGCCACAGTTTCAGTTTCAGGAACTACCCATCCAAATCCTTTATTAAAAAAATAAACCTGGTATTTCTCTTTATCATAATTCCCTTTAACCCTATATTGATGTCCTGTCTTGAATTTTTCATTCCTCAAACCTATCTTCCTTCCAACCAAACTATTTACACCATCGGCCCCCACCAAAACATCTGTTTGAACTTTTTTATCTCCAAAATCTAAATCAATATTATTATCAATTCTAAAATCTTTTAATTTATGATCTCTTAAAACTTCCACGCCCTTATCCTCAGCCCTTTCAACTAAAAAAGAATCAAATTTAGCTCTATCCACTATAACCTCTTCCTCTTTCAACTTAAATTCATATCGATTATTAGGAGAAATTAACTCGATTCTTTTAATCTTATTAACTACAAATTCTTTTTTTAAGGGAACTAACTCTTTAATACTCCCTGTAAGAATCCCACTACATTGAATTGGCTTTCCAATTTCTTTATGTTCTTCAAATATTCTCGCTTTATCCTTTAGTAAACCAGCTAAATATGCTCCACTAGGACCTCCTCCAATTATGCTAATCATACAAAATTAATAAAAAAAAGAATTTATAACCCTATTGACTGGGTTGCTATTGAACCGGACCAGCTTGTTGGGCTTGTTGAAGTTGTTCGGGTGTGGCCAATTGCCCTACCAAAACCATTTGTTGAGCTTGACCTTCTTGATCTGCTACATTAAAAGCAAAATAACCGGTGGTTTGAATTGCACTGATTACATTCATTTGTCCTTGTAATTGTCCTTGTTGAATACCTTGAATAACCAATCCTCTTTCTCTAGCCTGGAAAAAACTATATCCTATCCAAGAACCCACTCCCACTAAAAGAACAGCCAATACTAAAATAGTCAAGAATTTCCAATCTCTATTTTGTCTAACCATATTTTATTCCCCCTTTATTTTCATTAGGAAATCAAGAAGAATATATAAATCTTTTCAAAATCTTTTTATAAATTCCCTCTTTCTCAAACAATTATGACAATAGAAATCCTCCTTTTTTTAATCGGTTCTCTAGGACTCTTAATAGCTTTAATTTCCGACATTAAAACCACTGAAATCCCAGATTATTCCAATTATTTCTTAATTTTCTCTGGATTTTCTTTAAGAATCCTCCATTCTTTAATCTCTCAAGATTGGAATTTTACTTTAATAGCTCTCAAAACATTTCCCATAATTTTAGCCCTTGCTTTTTTCATGTACTACACCAAACAATGGGGAGGAGGCGATGCCAAACTACTAATGGGTCTTGGAATTATCTTTGCTACTTATCCTTCTTTCCTTCAAAATATCTTTCATCCAAAAATCCTCTTTTTACAATTCCCTTTTGTTCTTTTCCTCAATATCTTATTAATTGGAATCATTTATAGTTTCCTTTATTCTTTAGTTTTAGTTATCAAAAACAAAAAAAAATTCTTAATCAAGTTTAAAGAAAAATTAAAACAAAATAAGAATCCTCAAATTGCTTTAATCTTAACAACTTTAATTTTAATAGTCACTTCTAGAATTCTTAATGAACAATTCATCAGTTTTGTTTTATTAACCGCGGGTTTAGTTTCCTTATTTTTATTCTACTTTTATTTCTATGTCAAAACATTAGAAACCGTTTGCTTAATCCATACCGTTCCAATTTCAAAGCTAAGAGAAGGAGATTGGATTACCCACAATGTTTATTTTAACCACAAACTTATCCATAAATCTTCCCAGGATTTAACAAAGAAACAGATTACCTTAATCGAAAAAACAAATTTAAAAAATATAGAAATCAAAAAAGGCATAGTTTTCTCTCCCGTATTTTTAATTAGTTTTGTAGTCAGCTTAATTTTTGGCAATATTTTCTTATATTTTATTTAACCAATTGCTCTTCTTACATCTATTACTTCTACAGAATTCACACCTTCAATTTGTTTAACTTTCTCTTCTAAAGGATCTATATCCCCTTTAGCCTCATCCATTGTAAATAAAATTTTTAATGCTGATAAACCAAAACCAATAGCTTCTTTTTCAACTTTAGTTTCACACTCTCCAGCAAATTCTTTTATTTTACTTATAATATCCTCACTTAATTTATCTAAATCCACTTCCGGACTTTCTGGCATTATTTTTAAAGTTACTACCACGGTTGCCATTTTAATTAAAAATCCGGAAAGTTAGTTTATAAAATTAACTTTTTTGTGTAATGTAAAATCTATAGGGTATGACTGAGATATAAGAAAATAATATATTAGTTCTAATAATTTAATGATTTCAGGCTTTAGATTAGTTCTTTTCTTTCTTTTTAGTAGTTTCAGCAATACTTATGACTTGGTCAAATACTGGAACAAACTCCGAATTAGCATGTATCTTATAACTACCATCCACTTCCCAATCTCTTTCCCAAAAATTCTTTTCCTTAACAATTATCTTTCCATTATCACTTTTAGCAGGTGGGACTGGAGTCCTACTTTTTGGTTCATCTTTAAGTCTTTTTAAAATTTCTTGGTAATTAGTATCATCACTCGCAATAACTTGTTTAACTTCGTCATCCGATAATAAGTCCATTGTATGTGCAAAAGATATTCCTTCTCCAGCATGGTGTAAATTACTTGTCCAAAATGAAAAATCTCTTCCTCTTTTTTCAAGTTCGTAAGCTAATGCAATCCCTCCTTTTGATTGTAAGGATCCGCTACCATATGAAAACAAAATCTCATATCCATAATTACAAGGGAAATCAATTCCGCCGTTTCTACATTTCGGGCTTAAACTAAATTTGCTCTTTCTTTTGTCTGCCCTTCTGATTATAAACTCCTCAATGAATTCATCAGAAACAGGAGCATAAAATCCAATATCTAAGATAAGAACATCTAAGTCTATTTCTTCAATTGTTTTAGTTGCTTTTTCAGTATTAAAAATAGAATATGCTAAGTCTCTCTTTTCATCAAGACTCAAAGATGAATCTGGAGCTATACCAATTATAGGTTCACCAAGAACCAACAACTCAATATCCATCTTACCTCCTGCATCATGGTACGGTTTAATTATATCATGAAAATCTGACCTTGTTTCCTGTGAGTATGTTTGTAAGGCTCTATTTTTTCTTCTATGAGAAAAAGGTGTCGCATCCTCTGCATAAGATG
>NZCA01000011.1 GCA_002688095.1 Nanobdellota archaeon | reverse complement strand
ATTTTCTAATTCCATTGCAATATCTCTTAAATGGTCTTCACTTTCAGCTGCAAATTGAGTAAATGGTCCTAAAGAAGCTGATCTTTCATCTAAAGAAGCTCCCTCGTAATTATGTACAGTACCATACATCCCTGCAATCTTACTCATTTCTTCTATTAATTTTTCATCTAATGCCATTTTATTTGCCTCCGTTAACTCTGCTTAAGCGAGTTTTACATTCCGGACACTCTTTTGGTTTTTCAACTCTGGGTGCCCAATTATAATTACATTTTAAACATTTCATTTTCTTTCTCCAAAATTCCAACATTGTCCTAAAACATCAGAAGTTCCGCCGTAAGCACAACCATCTTCATCTACACAATTTCCTTTTTTTAAATATTCTCCTGTCTCAGGATCTGTATACACACATCTAGAGCAATGTTCTCTTTTAAATTCTTGAGGATCTATCTCTTCTAAAACTGATAAATCAGTACCTACACCAATTCCTCTCTCACTCAAACTTCTAATTTGAATCCTTGGGTCTAAAAATTCATTCATTTCTATTTTTACCTCATATTCTTACTCATAATCATAGAAAAAACACTTTATAAAGCTTTCTATTATGTAATTACTTTAGGATAGTTACAGAATTAACCAGTCCATTTACCCTTACTAACCCCTAAAATACCCTTACATCCAGGACACACACATAATTTCTTGCATTAATATCCTAATACCTTTCTTTTCCCTTTTAATATTCTCAAAATTCACTTTTATCTTACAATGTGGACATTTTGCCATATCTTCCCTAAATCTAAAAAATATATAAGTCTTGTGTTAAACGACAAAAACGACATATCCGTCATCTACCCATAAGGAACTTAAGAAGTAAAAAAATTATAAGGCAAAGGCATTTAAATGAAATATTGTCATGTATTTTCTAAAAGAGGGGTTCTAGGATATGTTTTAAGGGAGTTGATTTTCAATGGAAAATGGCATTAAATAAAACGATACTTAGCTGGAAAAGCAAAGTTCAATACAAAAAAGGCACCCCTTATATTTCTTTAATAAAACATCTTTCTTCAAACTTAAAAAAAGGAGATGAGATTGATTGTAAATTAGTTATGAAAAATGATAGGTTAAAGGTTGTTATTGGGTTGGATTGATAGTTACCCAAAATATTATAAAGCTTAATTAGAATTTTTTAATTATTATGAATCGAATTTTAGAAATCAATGATAGTGATATCAAACTTGAAGTAAAGGGAGATGCAAAATATCGTCCTAGAACCGCTGTTAGAGCCATATTAAGAAAAAAAGATGAAATCGCACTTCTTCATGTTAGCAAACATCATTATTACAAACTCCCTGGTGGGGGTGTTGATGAAGGAGAAACAATTGAAGATGGACTAAAGAGAGAAATTATGGAAGAAGTTGGATGTACTTTTAGTATTGTTAATGAAATTGGAGAAATTCTAGAACATCGAAGTCAAATAGAACAAGTCCAAACATCGCATTGCTATTTAGCAGATGTTGAAAAAGAAGAAAACCCTAATTTTACACAAAAAGAAATTAAGGATGGATTTGAATTGGTTTGGGTTACAATTGATGAAGCAATTAATTTGATAAGGAACAGTAAATCAGACAATTATGCTGGAAAATTTATTGTTGTAAGAGACCTTCAATTTTTAAAAGAAGCAAAGAAATTCTTTAAGTAAAATACAAAAGATATCTCATTTTCTTAATTTAGGGGGTGCAAATTCTCCCCCATACCCTCCCCCCAGAGGTTCAGGGTTAGAAATATATAATATCTCAATTTTCAAATTAGTATGGTTACTAAAACTAAAGACATTCATATTAGATTCACAAGGAAGCAACTTGAGAGAATTAAGGATAATGCTGAATCTAAAGGTAAGTCTCTTAGCCAATATATTAGAAGTTTAGCCTTAGAAAATGATACAAACCTTATCTATAAGGTCTTAGAGATGAGGCATATGATAAAAGACCTTCATTCTAAATTAATAAAAAATGACTCCAAAATCTAGACAAATTTATGAAAATCTGCTTAAGAGGATAAGCAAGCTAATCAAAGAGACAGAAGAATTCTTTTTAGAACAATTAAAAACTAAAGAAAAAAACATCCACATATATGAGTGTTCAACAGTCACAATGCCCAAATACAAAATATCTTTAGAAAGAAAAATATTCTTATTAATAATTTTAAAATTACAAAAAAGCATCAAAAAATTATGTAAAATTAATAAAGAATTTGCATCAAAATATCTAGAAGGAATTAGTGCAGGAGAGGGTACTGCATATGCAAAAAAAATACGATATGTTAGAATAGAAATGAGAAATCCAAAAGAAATAAATTTTCTCTCAAAACTTTTTAAATTACTAGAAATCAACTACATTTTAGGAAAGAGAAGTACTAGAAAAGATATGTGGTGGATCTATATTTCCAAGGAACATAACTTAAAAAGATTTAATGATTTAATTGGTTTTAATTTAATCCCTCACAGACAAAGGATATTAGAACAAGCAATTGATTATTATAAAACTTAAATTTGATCCAATTTCTTCTCAATTTCTGCAATCCATCTTCTTACCTTTCCTACAGCATCAGGATTAACTGAGATAGAAGTAGCCCCATTCTTTACAAAGGTCTCTGCAATTTCTTTATAAGTAGAAGCACTTTGACCACAAATTCCTATTGTTTTGCTATGTTTTCTAAATCCTACAATAATTCTTCTAATAGCTTCTAACACAGCAGGATTCCTTTCATCAAAATAACCCATATTTCCTAATTTCTCAGAATCTCTATCCACCCCTAAAGTTAATTGAGTCAAATCATTACTTCCAATTGAACATCCATCAATAGGTAATTTAGCAAATTCTTCAGGAATAATGGCCATTGAAGGTACTTCCGCCATTAATAATACTTTAAACTCCTCATTTCTTACTAAACCCTCTTCTTTCATAATTTCTAAACACTGTCCTACTTCATTAGTATTCCTTACAAACGGCAACATAACATGTACATTCTTATTCTCTTCCCTCACTTCTTTAATGGCTTTACATTCTAATTTAAACGCTTCTTTAAAGTCTTCAGAAACATATCTACTCACTCCTCTCCAACCAATCATAGGATTTTCTTCTTCTTGTTCAAACTCCTTACCACCTTCCAACCCTTCATACTCATTAGTTTTAAAATCTGAGAACCTCACAATAACTGGTCTTGGGGTAATAGTTTTAGCAATTTTCGCAATACCTTCTTTTAATTTATCTTTATATTTATCCCCTTGTCCTTTTTTAATTAAAGACTTAGGATGTTCCTGAATATAAGATGCAATAATAAATTCAACCCTCATTAAACCTATACCATCAAAATTCAAATCTTTATATTTATCAATAAGACTAGGTTCTCCTAAATTCATATAAATTTTAGTTTTAGTTTCAATACCCTCTCCCTTATCTAAAATCTCTACAGTTTCTTCTTTACCTTTAACTTCTCCTTTGTAAACTTTCCCACTAGTTCCATCTACCGTTATTAACAAACCATCACTTAATTGACTTGTAGCATTCTCCGTTCCAACTATAGCCGGCACACCAAGTTCTCTAGACACAATAGCAGCATGAGATGAAGAACCCCCTTCATTTGTAACTATAGCTTTCGCTTTCCTCATAACTGGAACATATGAAGGATCTGTCATTTCAGTTACTAAAACTTCTCCTTCTTGAAATTCATCTAATTTATCTTTATCTCTAACAATTCTAACTTTTCCAACTCCAATTCCTGGACTTGCACTCAAACCTTCACATAAAACTTCCCCTTCCAAGTCTTCTCCTTTCTCAATTTTCTTTCCCAATGTAGTAATTGGTCTTGATTGAACAATAAACACTTTATTTTTCTCTATAGCAAACTCTAAATCTTGTGGTTTTTTGTAATGTTCCTCAATTTTTTTAGCTAATTTAGCCAACTCATCAATCTCAGCATCGTTTAAGACTTGTTTCCCTTGTTCTTCTTCTGGAATTTTTTTCTTTACAGTTTCTCCATTTTGAACATCTCTAACAATCTTTATTTTTTGCTTCATAATTTTCTTAGTTTTCAACTTCATAGTATTTTTATCTATAATATACAAATCAGGATTAATAATACCTAAAACTACAGATTCTCCCAATCCAAAACCAGCCTCAATTAAAATTTCATCTTTGTTATTATTAGTTGGATTAGCTGAAAACATCACTCCCGCTTTATCAGAACTAATTTGTTTTTGAATTATAACCGAAATATACACTTTTTCATGTGGAAAATTATTTTTCTCTCTATAAAAAATAGCTCTAGAGGTATAAAGAGAAGCCCAACATTTCCTAACAGCTTCAATTAGTTTATTATTCCCAGAAATATTCAAGAAAGTTTCTTGCTGACCTGCAAAACTTGCTTCTGGTAAATCCTCTGCAGTAGCTGAAGATCTAACAGCCACCAATGCATTTCCTCTCCCTCCCTTAATTAAATCTAAAACATCCCCACCTGCTTTTACTAAATCTGGATCTACATTTAAATTTTCATAAGCTTCTAAAATATCTTTTTGCAATGTAGGAGACATTTCTTCTTTTACTACTAATTCTTTTATTTCTTTAGAAGTATTTTGTAAGTCTGAAGTTTTATCCACATCTAATTTGTCTAAAATACTTTTGATTTTTTTATCTAATCCATGACTTTGTAAGAATTCCTTAAAAGCTTGAGCTGTAACAGCAAATCCTGGCGGAATAGGTAATTCTGCATTATACATCTCTCCTAAACTTGCTCCTTTCCCACCCGCAATATCGATATCTTTATTGCTCAGATCCTTAAACCAGACTACATTCACCATCTTTTAAATTTTAATAAATTTAGTTATTAATATGCTTTTCTACTCTCCAAAAATATATTCTTTTTTATACCACCCCACACTATTCGGGATATAAAGATCAATACTCCCTTCCCTTGTTCCCCTTTGTAATTCTGTATTAAATCTTGCCTCTTGAGCATGCATCGCCTCAAACACTCTCAAAAAAGAATCAAAATTATAATCCTCTCTTGCCATAAATAAAAAACCAGAAGTATCTGCAATAATTAATTGCTTTCATCAGTTTTTCCCTTTAATATTCTTAATCTCTATCCTATCAGTTCTTTACTTTTCATACAAGAATAATTACTCTTTCTTTAGTTCAGTCACCCCAATACTTGAATCAAACGGCAATCTTTGATTTGCTCCTTTTAACGCATCTTTAGCTGCTTCTACCCCGGACTTATTCACAAAAACTTCAAATACAGATTGATTTTTCTTTAACTGAGCTGCAATCCCGATTACTTTTCCAAAAGCCCTTTGCATTCCAGTCTGCATTCTATCTGCACCAGCCCCTACAAGCATCTTATTTTCTCTTAAAGCATGATGTGGATAAACTCTGATGTTAAAATAATAACCATCTTTTCCTAGTTTATTTTATAATCTTCTATTACTCAACTGTCTAGCAGATTCTAAAGCATTATCTCTCACTTGAGTCTTCTCTTTGGTACTCAAACTTACTTTATACTTAAACTTCTTTTGAATCTCCCCCATATGATATCTCACTAATCTACTTGGCGGAACTGCTTTAACATAAGCTTTAGGTTTATACTTACTCTTTCGAGTATAAGCCCTTACTACTTTCCTATAACATTTGAATTTTCTTAGTGTTGCCATTTTATGCTGCGATTAATAACACTCTACGTTTGGGATCAGGCTCTGCTTCTTCACTTTCCAACAATTTTCCAAGACCATTAGACCTTACAATTCTTAAACCATTTCCAACTCTCAAAACTAATGGGCGAGCCTCTTTAATAACCGGATAAACTTCAAAACCAGCTTTTTCAACTGCTCCTGCTAATCCTTGATAAAAATCCGCTGTCCCATTATTACTTGTTTCTGCATGGTGTCTAAATAATCTCGCTAAATCATAATTGTTCATTTTAGCTCGACCTCCTCTCCAATAGCTTGTCCTGGAACACCTTTACTTAAAATTACTCTAACTGCTCCTGAATTACCATGGAAATTACTTACTTTTCCTTTAATCTCTTTTCCAGAAGGACTTTTCCAAATCATTTCCTTACCAATCAAATCTTTAGTCTTATCTTTACTATCAACATTTTCAACTTTCAAGATAACTTGCTTAGTATTTTGTCTTCTTCTACTTCTTCTGAAACTAACTATTCTTGCTTTCATCTAAGTTTAAAATTAAATTTCCTCTTTAAAAACTTTACTATCCCTTTGCATTATTAAGTTAAGGGGATAATCTTAACAAGGCACTAATATCCTACTAAAACTTCCATCTTAGGCCCAAATATCTCTTTTAAAGATTTAAACAAACCATCTCTAATAAACACATTTTGAGGCAAATTTCCTTTAGAAATATATTTCTCTAATTCTTCCAAAGAACTCTTAGCTATCCCATTAATGCTTCCATCTTTTCCAACTGAACCCTTGCCAATTCTGTCCTTCCTTGCACTATCTTCGATAACAAAAGCTTCTTTATCAAACACAATAACTTCTCCTATTTTCTTCCCATACTTAACCTTGACAGTAATCCGATCCAAAGTACTTCCTCTCTTATACTGGATATAATCAATCAAAGTCCTCATAAATACTCTGCTCTCTTTTCTAGCCTTATCAATTTCCGCTCTTGATAATTTACTCTTCTTATAATCTTCATAGGCCTTAACCAAATCCCTAAATATGGTTAGTAATTTCTTGTCCAACTCTCCTTTATCTGTTAATTTCTTCAGACCTTTCTCAATATCTTTATCTTTCACATTATTCAACTTCAAAACATCATCCATCACTTTAGTAGATGCTTCATAAATCTGAATCACATCTTCCTCTTCTTTTTTCTTTTCAATCTCATCAAATAATTTCCTGATTCTTTTCAAATAAGCCTCACTTTCTTTTAACAATTCATCAATCTCTTTTCCAGAAATGCTTTTGATCTTTTCATGTTCCATATCCTTATACCATTTTCTGATCTTAGCCAAGGTATCCACATATTTCTTCTCTAAAATCTTCTCTTTTTTAACAAAAATTTCATCCATCAAACCAATCGTCTCTTTTGGAGTAGGCGGATTTACTCCATACAACATTAAAGCAGCTTGGCTTGGATTTAAAACCGCCCAATAAATATCTTTTTCCAAAATCTCTCTTAATCTATAAGAAACAGAATCTAAAATCTTCTCTCCAGTGCTCATGAACATATCTATCGCTTCCGGACTGGGTTTAATCCGACCCATTTCTAACATCAGCTTCCAAGGCATAAATACCCCTCTATCATATAACGGCACACCATCTCTCAAAAAGGTAAAGAACACAGGATTTGCATCTTTGATACCTTCCCAGAAATCAGTTAAGATATAAACCTGCACATGGAATTTCTTATCTACTTTAGTTATACTAGCCGCTTCAAAACCCTGACCGATAATAATACTTCTCAACTTCTCTTTCAACTCTAATCTAGGCATCTTCTTAACATCAGTATCATCAATAATTACATAAACATCAATATCATTTGCTTTCTCTCCTCTGAACAATGAACCAGCAGCCACATAACTTACTATATACTTATCAAATTTCTTCAGTACCATATTCTTATGTACTTCACTAGTTTTAATTCCCGCCAATAAATCATTTGGATCGTACAGAATCATACCCATCCCAATTAAGCCTGTTAACTCCCATTTAGAATCATAACAATCTTGCCTTAACTCAGACAATAAAGCAATTTCCACAATAAAATCCTTATCAATTTCTTTAGCTATACTCTTTGAAATAGAAAATAACTTATCCCTTAACTCCAATTTATTCATTTTCTTAGAGTCAGAATCATCAAATAAAACAAATATATCCATCTTACCTTTATCTTCTTTTTTAGGGGGTAATAAAGCAATTCCAAGTACATATTTATCAAATTTCTTTAAGATTTGTTTCTGAAATTTATCTATCTTAGACTTAGCTTCCTGCAAGCTTTTCTTTAAAGAGTCTACATGATCGTCTTTGATAGTTTCCAAACCTTTTTCCTTAGAATTGGTTTTCTTCATATTTTCTTTTTATCATTTTCCCTTTAAAAATCTTTTTATTATATATTCCAGACCATAATTAGATAAAAATGGAAAAGCTTTTAAGAGAAAATAACGCAGGTTTAATCTATGGGCCTGTGGTCTAGTGGTTATGAGATATTAATCTTCGGGAAATATCTAACAGACACCACCCTTACAAATCCCTTTTAAGACAGGTGGGGATCCCAAGTTCGAATCTTGGCAGGCCCAATTCTTTAATCTTCATATCCCATATTTAACCCTGGAAATGTGAATTTATAAATTTAACAATCACCAATTCCAAAAATCATATAAAAAATCTATAAAACTATCTATAGTTTCTTAGTCATATAATACCCTTCTTTCTTATAACCCAAACTTCTAAAATAATCTCTTACTCCAACACCAGAAATAATTTTCAATTTTTTTCCTTTTGCAATCTCTTCTGCCTTTCTTAATAATCTTTTACCCAAACCTCTATGCTGTATTTTCCCTTTTTCACCAATTTTAGTAGCTTCCCCATACACATGCATCTCTCTCACACAGGCATTTTTATCTAATCTTAATCTTAAAAATCCTAACAAATAATTCTCATATTCATAACTCAAAAATATTTCTCTCCCCTTAGAAGCTTCATACTCCTTCTTCACTAACCCCACTTTAGCCCAATTTATTTCTCTTCCTCTTGGCTCCCTACATCGAATACATCTACATTTAACTTCAATATACTGTCTTAGATTAGTCACATCTACTCCACTTGTAATATATTTGCTCGGAATATCTCTCTGAATTCTATACACCCTGCAATATTCTGGAATAAATTTCTTACCTGCAGAAATAACTTTGATAGCTTGCTTAGTTGTAATTGGATTAAATTTCCCTTTCTTAAAATAATCATACAATTTAGTTCCTTTCATCACCATACATGGATAGATCTTAAGTCCATCTGGTTTAAACCTAGGATCTGAAAATAATTCCTTAAATATTTCCACATCTCTTTCCATACTACTTCCTTTTAATCCAGGCATTATATGATACACGACCTTAAGTCCGGCTTCTTTCAACAATCTCGTAGCCTTAACTATATCTTCCACCGTATGCCCTCTCCCCACTTCTTTCAGAACTTCATTATCTAAATGTTGCACTCCCAACTCCATTCTAGTTACTCCAAGTTTCAAAGCTTGTTTTATTTCTTTTTCAAAACACCAATCCGGTCTTGTCTCCAAAACCAAAGCCACACATTTTATCTTAGCTTTTTCATTTTTCTTTTGTTCTTTTTCCAAATTAGACTCCTTTTTTAAAGCTGAAATTTTTTTCAATAATTTTTTAGTCCTCTCCTCACTTTTAAAATCCAACCCAAACTCAAAAAATTCTTTAAATTTCTCCAAGTTTAATTTTCCGTTCACAAAAAACAATCTAGAGAAATCATTCATCGCTTTAAAGGCTTCAATCACAAACTCCTCCTGATACTTTCTAGGATAAGCTAAAAAAGTTCCACCCATAATTATCAATTCCACTTTCTCTGGAATCTGTTGCAACAAAATATAATGCTCTAATCTATTAAACACTTGTAAATAGGCATTATATTTATTCCTTTTAGCCCTCATTGTAGCAGGTTCATTCCCAGTATAAGATTTAGGCACAGAACCAAACGCACTTTTCACACCACCAGGACAATAAATACAACTTCCATGCGGACAATCCCTGGGTTCAGTCATTATCGCCACAGGAGCCACTCCTGCTATTGTTCTTGAAGGTTTAGAAACTAATCCTCTTCCTTCTATTAAATTTAAATCTATAGTTTTAGGTATTTTCCTTAGCTTCTTTTCCTTAGCCAGTTTAATCTTATATTTTTCAATATCCATGTTCAAAACAACCTTTATAAGGGTTTAAAAATTCTCTCTTTCTATGTCAGAACAAAAAACTTGGGACAAAATAGCCGAATCTTGGTCTAATTTCAGACAAAAGTATGAATCTAAATTAAACGATTTACCCTGGACACCTGGAAAAATCTTAGATTTAGGTTGTGGCAACTGTCGAAATTTAATCCCTTTCAAAAAATTTACTTGTTACGGTCTAGACTTATCAACAGAAATGCTAAAACAAGCTAAAATATTTACAAAGAAACATAATCTCAAGGTAAAACTAATCCAAGGAAATCTAACTAAAACTCCTTACAAAGATAATTTCTTCAATTATGTCTTAGCTCTAGCCACTTTACATCATTTAAAAAATCCAGAGAAAGGTATAAAAGAAATCTACAGAATCCTTACTCCCGGAGGTCAAGCTTACATCACTACTTGGAATAAACTCCAACCTAAATTTTTATTTAAATCTAGAGAGACTTATATTAGATGGGGAAAAGAAAAACGTTACTACAACTTAATTTCTTTCATACAACTAAGAAAATTATTAAAACAACAAGGCTTCACTATTCTACAATCTAAAATGTTTGGAAAAAACTTAGAATTCTTAGTAACTAAACCTTAAACAGTTCCACATATTTAGCCACTGCTTGTTCTTTCAAATATCTTAAATGTGTACTCAACCCTTTTCTTCTATCATAAGGCTTCATCACATTCTCCACTTGCTCTCCTATAACTTCTATTTTTTCTTCTTTAAACTTATAAAATTTCATAGCTCTTTTTAAAAATTCAATTTCCTCTTCATGAATCCCCATACATCTAGTACCTACAACATCCAAACCCAAACAATCTTTACTTGCTAATAATATTCCATGATTGATTGGATTACTTGCCACCTCATCCATTTGATTTCCTATAACACCATCTATTAATCCAAAATTAGGATATTTAATTTGTAAAATATCTAATAACGCAATTCTAATTGAAGGATGAATCCTAATTCTATGTTTCCTTGTAGGCACACATCCAAACATATTTTTCAAACTCATAGTAACCTGACACAACCCATGTATTTTCAATTTAGCTAATGACACAATATAATCCGCTTCTAACGCATCCCTTGCTATTGGGATCTTATCAAATTTAAACGGATTAGGCACCTTAACTTCTATAATATCTTTTTTAGGTAATTTATCAAATGATACAACTTTACAATTATATTCCTTCTCTAGTTTATCATAACCCAAATCTCTAAAGTAATCAAAATCATTCCCCACTGTAACTTCACAATCATCTAATTTATCTAATATGGCCCTAGCTAAACTTACATCCGATGTTATACCACTTTGACTAGAACTCCCAGTTACTAAATTAGGTTTAAGCAAAACTTTCTTACCTTTAACTTTAAAATTACATTTCTTCAAAAGTTCCTTAGCTTTCTCATAACTCTCTTCATAATCTTCACATTTATCAATATAGACTTTCATAATATTTAAATAGTGAAATTTAACTAAAATAAAAGTGTTGCGGTAGTAGTATAGTGGTTAGTACAGGACGTTGCCAACGTTCAGACCTGAGTTCAATTCTCAGCTACCGCAGTTACTCATAAACACCAAATCTTCCAGGCTCACACATCACTATCATCAACCCTTCTTTTTGTCTTTCTTTAAAACTTGCAAAACTCCTAAAATCCTGTTCACTTGGAATACATCTCTTATAAGGATGGCTATGCAAACTCACCAAACTATCTTCACTACAAGGCTCTGCTATAACTTGATTAAATTTCTGAGAATAAGTAACCGGAATATGAACCTCATCTATAAAATAAACATTATTCAATTTCCTTCCATTTAAACACGCTTTAAACTCCACTTTCAAATTATCAAAATACACTTTCTTTAACTCTTCTAAACTATCTTCTTCAAATATCAACCTTCCATCAAAACTAAAATCCAATTCATTATTCTCAACAGTAGAGCTAGAAATCAAACTCGCTAAAATTCCAGCTCCAACCGAAGTTGAAAAAATATATACTAAAAAAATAGTTAAAATAAAAAAAGAGACAAGAAAGATATAAACCTTTTTTAGTTTAGTTTCTTCCTCCTCTTCAAATTCCCACTCTTCCATTAAAACCGTTTCTCATCTGCATCTAAATTATCAAAAAAAGTAAATGTAGATTCTTTCCCTAACTCTTTTTTATTCTCTTCTAACCATTTCTTACTATCTTCATCCTCTCCATCACTATGTCTCATCATATTATTAAATTCAGTTTTCTCTTCTTTGCTTTTCATTTCGCTAATCCATTCTTCCACTTTAGCTTCAGTTTCTAATTCTTCCACTTTAGCTTTAAAGTCTTCTACACTTATATCTAAAAATTTTAATAGCTTCTCATCCATTGGACATCCATAGTGATACTCTCCATTAGTTCCATCTACTGTCGCTTTACATTTATCAAAAGTCCTCGGTAACATTACCAAACCTGCTAACATATCATACGGACTTCTCGGAAATTCATTTGTTAAATCCATTTTATAACCCTCCCAAGTATTGTTCTTCAAGATAAGCATTTATTTAAATACTTTACCTTTCATTCTTAAAAAATGGACTTTATAGATATCTTAACAAAAAAAACAGTAAATTTAGAAGACTCTGATTTAATAACTCTAAAAGAGAAATCTAATGATTTTTTAATCTCTGTTCCCCATAGTGGTCAATTAATTCCTTCAAATTCCATAGATAAATTCAATTTAGACGCCCATGCTTTACCTTTAGGTACTGATTTCTACACTGATTTAATTGCAGATATAGATAAAGGTATGATCTTAACCACAAAATTATCTTCCTCCTTCGTTAATGTTTCTAGATTCAAATCTTCCCCTAATGACCCCAGTTTACCTAAACACTTAAACCAAGCTTGTTATGAAGTGGGTTCTTTAACAGATGAGCAAATCCAAATTAAACCTTACTCCCAAGAGGAAATAAATCTAGCCTTAAAATATTATGATTTATACCATCAAAAAATAAAAGACACAATAGCTAAACTAAATTCTCCCAAAGTAATCATAGATTTGCATTCTATGTCTTCTCTAGCCTTACCTAATACTCCTGATGCTGGAAACATAAGACCCGATTTAAATACCGGCACTTTAAATGACACTTCCGCTTCCTCCGAAATTATAGATAAATTCAATGATGCCTTACAAGATGCTTCCCCCGACATAGTTTTTAGAAAAAATCATCCTTACAATGGGGGCGTTATAACTCAATTATACGGTCAACCCGATAAAGATATTCATTGTATCCAACTAGAAATTAAAAAAGAATGGTTCATGAATGAATCCTTAGAAGGGGGCGATTTTAAAGCGAATTCAGACGGTGTTCAAGAAATGAAAAGAATCCTCCAAGACACCTTATATCTTTTCTTAAAAAATTAACTTCTCTTCTCATACGATTCCATATTCTTAATTATCGCATGCGCAATTCTCTTCCGTCTCTTCTTCCAGGCATAACTATCTTTTTGTAAAAAAATCCCGGGCTTATCATTCAACTCAATCAGCCACACCTTCCCCTTTTTATCTATTACAAAATCCACAGTATACAATCGAGACTTATAATGCTTAAACTTCTTTTCAATAGTTTTCAAATCTTTTAAAATTCCCGAAGGCAATTCTTCTTTATGAATAAAAATCATCTTTCCACCCAACGCTGTATTGCTCATTAACACATTTTTCTTACTCGCTCGAATGTAAGAATCCACAATTTTCCCTTGACTTAAAACAACCCTAATATCATACACTCCAAAATGCATCCGAATTCTATTATTTCTATTACATTCCACAAATTCTTGTAACACCATCACTTCTTTAATCTCTTTAACCTTCTTTAACAACTCATCTTTCTTACAAATTATAATTCCTCTCGCACTCGAACCTTGATCTGGTTTAAATACCACCCTATCCCCCCTTATCTTCTTCAATTTCTCTTCCAATTCAGTTTTATTTGTAATTTTAAACATCCTCGGACTTATCGCTTTAAACAACTTATAAGTCTCATATTTATCCGTACATACTTTCTCAATATAGTGCGGATTAAACAACATATTCCTCCTAGAAAATAATTTTTTATAATCATTAATCCTCTTCTTCTTGCTGATTATCTTATCAAAAACCACATCCGGGATAAATTTTTTCTCCATCTTTATCCAACCCAATTTCTCATCAAAAATCCAGCCTTTTTCAAACACATTCTCCCTCTCATTATACCACATATAACTGGTTTTAATGAATTTGATATTCTCTTTTTCAGCTGTTAAGAACAAATAAGCATAAGTCTCCCTTAAAAGCTTAGGATCATATTTTTTCTCATCCTCATAGGGTTTATCACCCCAACCTGCACCACCTACAAAAGCTACAATTAGCGCCTTCTTTTTCATTAAAGTTAATTTATTTCAGAAATATATAAACCTAACCTTCTTCCATAACTTTCTTAATTACATCATTCATAATTTTAGCAGCCATATGCGGATGCCAGAAATTCAAAAACCCATTACTTTCTACTTCAATCACGGTTTTATCTCTCTTTGGAAACAGTTTATTATAGGGTCCCAGAGCCAAAGAACCATCATGTACACCTTCAATAGTTACTTGCGGTAATGGAATATGTGTCAAAGCATTCTGCACACACATTAAGAAATTATAAGGATTAAAATTATTTCTTAATCTATTCAATGCAATTTTATCACAATACATGCTTACTTTTTCTAAATCTTTCTCCAAGGCCATTCTATAGCCCTCACTCATCACTGCTGGATTAAAATGTCCATATATCCGCATAACATTCAACACAAACCTCCTAGTATCTGCTAATATAGCCGCCCTATAATCTGATTTAATTTTCTCAAAAAAATCAAAATATTTACTATTCACATCACTCACAATATCTTTAATCACCCTTTTCTTAATTCCGATATTACTAAATGTAATAAAATCCATTACACTTGGTACTGCTTTCATCTTGGGAAAATTTTTATGCACCAGAACAATATATTTACCTTTACTCACATCATTCCAAAAACTCTGATACACTTTCAATCTTTCATAATAATCACCCTCATCTTTAGCCACCCATGCATACTTCCGAGTGAAATCTAACAAAGACTCCCCTTCTGGATTTTTGATAAATTTTTCATAATGCCTCAAAGCAGATCCAATACTCGGAATATATCTATTATAATCGATACCCCATAACCTATCACGAGAAACACCACTCACCACTAAAGTCCCTCCTAATTCCTTCCAACTTAAACTTGCCACAGTCTCAGAATGATCATCCCTATGTACTGGATTTTCGATAGCCGGACCAGAATGAATAGCTACAAAACACAATTCCTTATTCCCTTTAGTATAAACTGTATAACCCCTTTTGTATTCTATCTGCATTCTCCTTTAAAATAAGAAAACCTATTTAAAGATATATTTACAATATCATATAATTAAAGGAGTTGAAAGAACAATAGGTGCTTATAATGGAATATAAAGCTTTTTTCAAAAAAAGATATGAATCTTTAACTAACCTAAAAGAATTTACAAAAGCCATTCCCTCTCCAATAAAAAAATCCCTTAGAGTCAACACACTAAAAATCTCAATTAAAGATTTTAAATCCCAAGTTAAAGGCTTAAAACAAATACCTTGGTGTAAAGAAGGTTTTTACATAGAAAAAAAAGACATCCCGGCTGGAAAATTAAAAGAACACTTTTTAGGTTATTTCTACATTCAAGAAGCCTCTTCCATGATCCCCCCTTTAGTTTTAAATCCCAAACCTTCAGACTTAGTTTTAGATTTAGCAGCTGCTCCAGGTTCCAAAACCACCCAACTAGCTTCTATGATGAACAATAATGGTTTAATCATTGCTAATGACATCAAATGGGATCGAATTAAAGCCTTATCTATGAACTTACAAAGAATTGGAGTTTCAAACACACTTATAACAATCTATCCTGGAGAAAAATTTCCCAATATCCAATTCGATAAAATTTTATTAGACGCCCCCTGCTCAGGAACAGGCACCATAAAAAAATCTCCAGGCACTTTAAAAATTTACAATCCTGGTATGATTAGAAAACTAAGTTTTCAACAAAGAAAATTAATCTTAAAGACTTATTCTCTTTTAAAACCGGGAGGGATAATGGTTTATTCTACTTGTTCTTTAGAACCCGAAGAAAATGAAGGTGTTATAGACTATTTATTAAAAAAAACAGATGCAAAATTACTTACAGCTTCTCTTCCCAAGTTAAAATCCTCTCCTCCTATCTTAGAATTTGAAAATAAAACCTATAATCCAAAAATAAAAAAGGTTTTAAGAATCTGGCCTCAAGATAACAATACTGAAGGTTTCTTTATAGCCAAAATCACAAAACCCTCATAAATAAGCTTAAAAAATTAATTCTTCTCTATATTTGGATGCAAGAACGAGTTACAAAAGCAGTCATAACTGCCAGTTATAACGATGATGGAAAAAATGGTCCTATCAAAGATTTAGTTATGGATCAAGTAGAAACCGAAAGGGCTAAAGGTTACAAATTCATTAATCATCTATTTTTAAGAGACACTCATGATCATAGAGATACAAAATTTAATTTTCTTATAGCAGGGGTCCCTTTAGTCGTTTATGCTATGTTTAACACTGCTAGAACTTCTTTAGAACAAGTAGCTGTAGTTGGAGATGACACTACTAGACAACTTGTAGACGCTTTTGTAGATCATTATCAAGACCCTAGATTTGTTTTTGTAGATGAAGGTCCTCCTGAAGACTGGTCCTTATCTGGAACCATAAGAAAAGGTAGTGGGGCCTTAGAAGCTTCTAGAGGAGAACTTTCCTTAGCTTTAATGGGAGACACTCCTTTTGCTTGGAATTTAGAACATGTTTTAGCAGATCCTGATATTCCAGATAATGATGCCATTCTAGATTTTAACACTAAACGTAAAGTAGGCAGACACTTCCCAAGATATTATCATTTCAATGTCCAACGAGGAGCCGCCCATTTAGCTGCAAAAGAACCCAATTTATATTTATTTGATACTGTAAAAATAGCCGAAATAGCCGATGTAGTTTATTCTGGCAGAAAAGCTAATTTAGGCAAAGGTCGAAAAGACACTTTAATAGAATTATTTGTTCAAAATGGAAAATGGAAAAAAACTTTAGCCGGATTAGGTCCTGTTTATTCTGCCCAACTCGGATTTGCTTTTGCAAGTAAAAGAGTAAAACCTTTAGTTAAACCTCGAAGAATGAGCCAAGCTATTCAAAATGCTCTTGGATTAAATATTGTATTCAAAGCTGATAATGACCAACCTGGCACTTTAGAAGATATGGACGCTTTTGAAGATTGGGTTTACTTCACAGAGATGTTACGTACAGGTGGAAATGATGCTTATCCTTATCATACTCAAATTCAAGAATTCGCACAAAGAGTCATGCCTACACTTCAAAGAGAAATCCCCCTTTACTCCGATTTTGAAGGTTATATGAATGGATTATTTACAGAAGTAGAACTTCCTATTCCGTTTCCAGATGGACAAAATTTTGAAATGCCTTTCAAAGAAGGACGATACAAACGAATGATTAAAGGCACTGTAAGAGATCATAGAAGGTACAATCGTAAAAATGCTTTAGCCATCAAACGCTAGCATAATGTTTCTGCATTAACAACGCATCTTTTTCAATATTGGGACTCTCACAAATTAAAACCCCTTTTACTTTAAACTCTTTAAGTACCTTCATTAAATCTTTATAATTAAATTTACTTTCCTCTAAAGTTAAATGATTTCTCTCTCCTTTATCTCCAAATTCAATTCCTGAAGCATGCATATGCATTTCTTCTAAAGCTTCCTTCCCTAAACTTTTTTCTATCTCTCCAAGAATTAATCTAAACTCTCCTTTGGTATTATTTTTCCCTAATTCCCTTGCAAACAAATGACTAAAATCAATACATGGCATAACCTGCTCAATATCCTGACTTAATCTCACTACTTCTTTTAAATCTCCAAACTGTGACTTCTTCCCAGAAATTTCTGGTCTAATCCAAATATTTTTATCAAACTCTCTTACTTTTTTCACGATTTCTTTAATCCCGTCTCTAATCTTCTCATAAACTAATTGAGGATTCTGTTTTTGATAATAACCTGCATGAAAACAAACTGAAAAACCTCCACTTAGAGATAACATTTTAGCTGAATTTAAAACATAATTCACACTTGCATGATATTTCTTAGGTTCAGCAGAATTTAAATTAATAAAGTAAGGTGCATGTGCACTCAACACTATATCTTCTTTCTGAGCAATTTTCTTAACTTCTTCAGTTTTATCTTCTTTCAAATACACTCCTCTTACAAATTCCAATTCCATACAATCCAAATTTAATTTTCGAACATCACTAATACCATCTATTGTAGTTCCTTTCGTAGAAATAGGAATACCTGCAGTTCCAAATCTTAACTTATCCATAACTTTTTAAAAAAATAGGACTTATATAAACTTACTCATGCTATCCCAACTCCAAGCCGAATTAAAATCTTTAGAAAATCCAGAAAAAGCTAAAATCTATCAAAGATTCTTCAAAACAGGAAAGGGGGAGTATGGAGAAGGGGATATTTTTTTGGGACTAACTGTACCCCAGCAAAGGCAAATAGCTAAAAAATATCCAAAATTATCTTTAGAAAAAATTCAAGAATTATTAAAAAGTAAGATCCATGAAGAAAGAGTAGTCGCTTTAATGATATTAAAACATAAATATCAAAAAGACTCCAACAAAAAAGAGATCATTGATTTTTACCTAAAAAACACCGAAAATATAAATAACTGGGATTTAGTAGATGGTTCCGCCCCTTATATTTTAGGCAATTATTTACTCGACAAAGACCGTCAACCCTTATACGATTTAGCCATATCAGAAAATTTATGGGGAAAAAGAATCTCAATTATTTCCACTTTTGAATTCATTAAGAATGACCAATTTGAAGATACAATTAAAATTTCTGAAATATTATTAAAAGATACACATGATTTAATCCATAAAGCTGTTGGCTGGATGCTTCGCGAGTTAGGTAAAAAAGACCAATCTCTTTTAGAGGAATTCTTAAACAAACACACTAAAAACATGCCTCGAACTATGCTTAGATATGCTATTGAAAAATTTGAAGAAACTAAAAGACAATACTATCTAAAAAAGTAACTTCTAAACCATCAAAAACTATTTAACTCTAAAAGTCTTTTAAAGATTTAGATGAAATCGGTCCTAAACAAAATAGTCCCAAACCGAGAAGAGAGAAGAGTTTTAAAAAAAGCTTCTCGTCATATGGTCAAAAAAATAAATAAAAAATTAAAAAAAGCAAGAGCGGTTGTCGGAGGCTCTATAGCTAAAAAGACCTTTCTCAAGGGGGATTATGACATAGATATTTTCGTCCAATTTGATAAAAAATACTACAAAAATAAAGACATTTCCAAAGTTTTACACTCCAGATTAAAAGCTTTATTTCCAGAAACTTCTAAAATTTCCGGCCTGCACAAAATTCACGGTTCTAGAGACTATTTCCAGATTTTACAAGATCCTTTCACATTTGAAATAGTTCCTATCTACAAAATAAAAAAAGCCGAAGATGCTGAAAACATTACTGACATCTCTCCTTTACACACTAAATGGGTCAGAAAAAAAGCTAAAAGAAAAATAGATGAAATCCGATTGACTAAAGCTTTCTGTAAAGCTAATAATTTATACGGAGCAGAATCCTACATTAGAGGCTTCTCAGGCTACACTCTAGAAATCTTAACTGCCCATTACAAATCCTTCCAGTCTTTAATCCAAGCTGCCTCCAGATGGAAAAAAGGAGAAAAAATAGATCCGGAAAAACACGGAGTCTCTAAATTAAACAAATCCAAAATTTCTCCTTTAATTGTCATCGATCCGGTCCAAGATGATAGAAACACAGCTGCTTCCTTATCTGAAAAAAGATTTAATGAATTCGTAGACCTGGCCAAAGCTTTCTTAAGAAATCCCTCTCCTGATTATTTTAAAAAGAAAGAATTTGACCTGGAAAAAATAAAATCCGCCTCAATCTTAAGAATAGTTCCTTTAAAGGGCAAAGAAGATGTAGTCGGTTCTAAATTAATCAAATGTTCCGAATATATTCATCAAAAACTCAAAAAAGAAGGTTATTTAGTTAAATCTCATGATTGGAATTGGGACAACAAAGAAGTTTATTTCTGGTATTTTGTAAAAACCAAAGATCTGCCTAAAGAAAAAAAGCACTTCGGCCCTCCCACTAAAGAAAAAGCTCATTTAAGAGAATTCAAAAAGAAATATTCACGCTACCCTTTAAAAAAACAAGGCTCTCGAACTTATGTTATCTTAAAAAGAAAACACACCAACGTTAACCATTTCCTAAAACATTTAATAGAATCAGATATGTATATAAAAGAAAAAGTAAAAGAAATTAAAATACTCATATGACAGTCGGCATCTTTAGAGGAACCTGCTCAGCCTATTTCTCATCAGAAATAGCTTATAATCCAAAGGGAGAAATCTTTTATTTTCCAAGAGGGGATTTTGATTACAATATAGTAACAGCCTTAAGTCGGGCTTGACGTGCATTGTTAAGTTAACGGTTGGTAATTTATTTAAACTAACTCTTCTTTATATTTTTTATGCCCGATAATTTAACTCCTGAACAAAGAAGCTATTGTATGTCTCAGATTACATCAAGAGATACAATTCCTGAACTAATGCTAAAAAGAGAGCTAAAATCTCAGGGATTTACCTATCAGCCTAAAAATGCTTTTGGCAAACCTGATTTTATCCATAGAGATAAAAAAATAGCCATATTTGTTGATGGGTGTTTTTGGCATATGTGTCCCAAATGCTTTAAAGAACCTAAATCGAATAAGGAATATTGGATTCCAAAACTTGAAAAGAACACCCTAAGAGATAAAGAAATTGATATTGCCTATAAGAATGATGGATGGGAGGTAATTAGAATTTTGGAGCATGAATTAAAGAAGTAAAACTCTTTTAATTTCTTCTGCCACCCTTTGAACTACGGGAACTGTAACGCTGTTTCCTGCCTGATGATAAAGCTTGCTGTCTGCTAATTCTTCTGGAAGCTTAAAATCTTTAGGAAATCCTTGAAGCATAAAACATTCCTTGGGAGTTAATTTTCTTATTCCTTTGCCGTTTTTAATTATAGGAACATTGTGCCCCCCAGTACCCATATTAGCTGTTAATGTAGGAACAACACCTTTTTTATTAGCCCTGACATATTTTCTTCTCCATTGGTAGACCGTATCTTCTGAATTAATATCATTTTTTATTCTTTCATACAAAGGTTTGTCATTATAGAAATATTTGTTATCTGCTTCTCCGTTTACGAATTCCTTAAATGATTTGTTTAAAGGTGTTTCCTCTGGGAATTTGAAAGCATCTCTTTTCTTTTTATCTTTGAATCCTACGATAAAAATTCTTTCTCTGTTTTGCGGGATGTCTCCGTGAGTCATACTATTGAGAACTTTAGCTTTTATGTGATATTTTAATCTCTTTTCAAGAATATTTTTTATAACTCTGAATGTATGTCCTTTATTATGTCTCTCAAGATTTTTTACATTTTCAAGCATAAATGCCTGCGGTTTTTTTATATTAAGCATCCTTGCTATACTGAAAAATAAATTTCCTCCAGTTTCTTTATCTTTAAATCCACCCTGCCTTCCCGCTATAGAAAAGGCCTGACATGGAAAGCCAGCTAGCAAAATATCAAAATCAGGAAGGTCCTTTACATAAATTTTCCAGATGTCTTTTACTGTAAGTTTAGGTTCATTAAAATTAAGATCATATGTTTTTTTGCACTGTTTGTTATTATCATTGGCAAATACTGTTTCAAATCCAGAATTCTCAAAGGCAAGCCTAATTCCCCCTACACCTGCAAATAAATCTAAAGTTTTAAACCCTCTTTTTTCCATATTTGTTGTATTTATCTTTTTCATTTTAAACTTTTCCCCTTTTTTGAAATATATATTAAATCAAGCCACTTATTCACGCCTAAATTTAAATGAGGAATAGCTATTTCAGAAGGAGTTTTCCCTAATGCCTGGTGCTTCCTAATAAAGTTATAAAAAATAACATAACCTTCCATTATCGCTCTTGCTGAACCTATACAGCCGTGAAATCCTCTCATTGTTTTTGTTCTTTCCCTTACTGAATTATGCAGTCTTTCTATTTTATGATTAAATCCTCTTTCAGAAGCGATAACAACATTATGAGTTATTTTAGTTGCTCTCGGTCTTTTATGCAGTCCAAAAGTATTTCTTAAAACTCTTGGATAGCAGTTTAAACCATCTGTAGTTACTGTTTTAATTTGTATTCCTGTCTTTTTCTTTGCTTTCTTCATAACAGATTTCATATCAAAAAAAGTCCTACTTCTCATATATTCACTGCTTACAATATATCTAGATTTTGTGTCTATTACATCTACAAACCAATTTTGCTTTCCTAATCTATGGTATTCCATTTCATCACTCATTAATTCTTCTCCTGTCTTTACATTCAATTTATCAACAAATTTGTAAATCATTTTAGAATACTTAACAATCCATGAATAAATACTTACCCAGCTTGAATTTTCTGGATGAAATGCCTGTAAATGCTCTTGTATTTTTCTTGTTGAAATTCCTCTATAAAAAAGATCTAAACAGAGGGTAATTTTCTTTTCACTGTTGCGCATTCTATAGAATCCACTATCTAACGTGAATTTTCTACCGCAATCCCGACAGCAAAATCTCTGAATGCTACCTCTATTTTTGGTTTTTCTTGTTCCCCATTTTATTACTTTTTTAGATTTACAATACATACACACAAATTTTTTAAAGTCCAAAGAAGTATCTTTCTCTGGACTAGATTTGGTTCGCGCCATTTTTTAGTCCTCCTGCTTTGGGGCTTTGCCCCTTAGCGGGTTTTATTTATTCCACATATTTTTGAATATTAATTTTTGAGTATTTGCATAGTTTACGTCATCTATAAGCATAGCAATTGGAGTTTTCATAGATAAGGTGATTATTACTGTATATTTATCAAAAATATAAACTGTAGATTCAAAATCTTGTTTTAATTCCTGAAATCTTACTGCCCTTTTCTCTTCCTTTTCGTCTCTTTTTGATAAAAAATCTCTAGTCCATTTGTCATCTTTCAAAATCAATTTTATTGAAATATTCCTCTTAGCTCTCTCTTTCGCAAAATTAGGCAAATAATGACGAAGATATTCTATAAATTTTTTTGAACTATAGCCACTTATCTCTTCCTTTGCATCTAATAGTTCGGCCATTAAAGCTTTAATACCTTTATTTCCTTCAAAAATCTCAATCTTCGGTAGCTCAATTTTTGACTTATTTATTTCTTCAAGTTCTGGAATTGCCTCCTTAATGATCTCTTCTTTTTCCTTAATTAAAAGTAAAAGATTTTTGGGTTGTGTTGCCACATACTTTTTGCCCTTAGTCTGCACTGTAGAAGCTATCATTCCTTTTTTTAGAAGGTTTTTCATCAATTCATAACAGAAAGTTCTATTTACTCCTGTATTCTTTGAAATATCCTGAATTGATAGATTTCCCTCTCTTAACAATGTTAAATATATGTTCTGTTCTTTTTTTGATAAGTTCATCGATTCTAGAGCTTTTTCTATCATATAGTTTAAAAAGATAAACTACTATATAAATGTTGTTATTTTTAAGACAACATAAACATATAAAGTTCGATTTGGGTTTTTGTAATTATTGGAGCATAAAATGGAAACTGAAAAGATAGTTTATGGACCTGTAAAATCAAGGAGACTGGGACAGTCGCTTGGAATAAATCTAACTCCATCAGAGCTTAAAACCTGTAATTTTAGTTGTGGGTATTGTCGAGTTGGGGTTCCATCAAAAGGTAATTTTGAAACAGAAGATTTTGAAAAATATGAATGGACTCCAGGAAACATAAAGAGAGCAATCACGACAGGTTTAGAAGATCATGCTAGAAGAGAAACTCCTGTAGATTATATTACCTTAGCAGGTAATGGTGAACCTACATTATATCCTTGGTTTGGTGAAATCATAGATCATCTCTTAGAAGAAAGAAAAAAATATCTGCCTGATAAACCAACAGCCCTCTTTACAAACTCTACAACATTAGATCAGAGAGCTATCAAAGAATCTATCTATAGGTTAGACAGAAGATTCTTTAAACTTGATGCAGGTGATGAAAGAGCATTTAGAAGAACCAATATGCCCATTGGAGTAGATTATGAAAAAATTATTCAAAATCTCTTATCTTTGACAAATTATGAACTATCCATGGCAATAACAAATGGAGATTTTCCTAATTATGAGTCTTTCTTTGATTCTAGATTTCTTGAAAATCTTAAAAAGATGCAATTTACTAGGCTTTTTCTTTATGATATTGATATACCTAGAACTACATCTCCCAGATTCAATAAAAAAGTAAGCAAAGAAAAACTAGAAAATCTAGCTGAATTTTTTTCAGAGCAACTTGATAAAAATATTGGCGAGGACATTGTTATACTTTGGGAACCTACTTTAAGAAATGCAAACATCCCTTTATATCCTTTACAGCTAAATTAGAAGTTGTTGTAATGAGTTGCTTATTTTTAAAATTTCATATTTGTGCTAATTTTGTGAGTTTAATTCGCATTGAACTTTAAGGCGTTTATCCAATATTTATAGCTTACAAACCTTAATTGGCTTTAGACCTTTTTCAACAATGAGGCTTTTTGTTATGCTGAATCTTGGTCTTCTATTTTGTTTTTGTTGTTCTTCAAATGTCTGAGTCCTATTAACCATATGCTTGTAAATCCAATCCGGTTCTATTTTATAGACTTTAAAAGAGCCGTTTCCAGCAGAGAAATCTAAAAAGAACAATTCATCCCATTCAGAACGAGGTCCAAAAGAAGTTAAATCATATTTTACGCTTGCAGCTTTAATTTGTATCCTGCTTCCTGTTTTTGTGTTAATAACATCATAAGAGCATTTACCTTCCTTTAATTTTACAATTCTAACACAATCATCGAAGAAAAAACAAAATGCATTTTCGCTTATTGCCTCTGGAAGATTTATACCTCTTGTAGATATTTCTTTAATTCTTTTATTAACATCTTTCCAGCTAAAATATAAGTCTCTAATTAGTTTTTTATCTCCTTCTTCAAAAATATTGACTAAAGCAGTTATTTTCTTTCCTTTTATAGTATAGTCTTTCCATGCCTTTTTCATAGATAAATGGCGGGAATAAAGGCTTTTAAGTTTTTCCACCAACCGTTAACTTAACAATGCAGGCTTGACGAAACCTTTATAAATCCTTTATCTTTAACTAAAAATAGATTTCTGTGATAGAAATGGAAGAAACAAATT
>NZCA01000010.1 GCA_002688095.1 Nanobdellota archaeon | reverse complement strand
ATCTGGAGTTTCATCAGTTACAAAACCATCTAGATTAATTGTAGCAAAGCTAGTTCCAGTTCCTACTGTTTGATCTGGAATATCACTCACAACAGGTGCATTATTTGTTGGAGTTACAGGAGGTTCTTCATCCTCTCTAACTTCAAGTGTTCTAAAATCAAAAGTTTTAATATCCTCTCCAATCATTCCATCCCTATCTCTTACTTGCACCCTTATAGTAGTTTCATTAGTTTCTTCAGGATAAACATGGTCTGTTCTACTATTTCTTCTAAATAGATTTGTTTTCCATTCAGTATCAAATACCCCATCGTCTTCCCAGTCGTATCTATAATCTAGTTGTTGTTTGAAATTCTCTTGATCCCGTGAATTTCCAGTATTAACTCTAATCAAGAATCCACTATCTACTCTCTGAACACTACCCAAAATACTTAAAATAGCCCTAGGAGGAGTTTCTTCCCAAAAGAATCCTTCTTCATAATAAGGTAGATTATTGTCTTTCACATATACCCTAACTATCCCTTCTTTACTTCCAAAACCATCATCCAGTTTAAATACTAATTGATAAGGCTCATTTAGACCTCTTCTTGAATCTTCAGGGTCAACCCATCTTTCATTATAAGTACCTTGCTCTTTTCTTATATCCCAGATAAACCTACCTCCCTCTAATCTGCTTCCTTTTAGCTCTTCACTTTCAGAACCATCTGGGTTAATCACCTTCTCTAATGTAATAGTTACATTATCTCCTTCAGGATCTGTCTCATTTGTAACCTCAAATTCCACACTTTCTCCTTCCCATTCTTGATAAATGTATCCACTCACTTCCACACCTTCACTAATTCTCAATTCCTCTATAGGTAAAATAAGAGCTGGTAACCTATTGATATCCTTCACCTTAACTTCAAAATTAACCTTCCTATTTGAAATACCATCACTCACCACTATATTAAAACTAATTCTTTTCTCAGTATCTGGATGTTGAACTACATCATAACCCGGAGTATATGATATTTCATTACCATTTATACTCATTCCAGCTGGCTCATCTTCTAGACTAAATACAATGTTCCCTGGATATATATCCGCATCCACATCAGATCCCTCTAAAAGCAAAACCAAATTTTCTTTTTCATTTACTTCATCTGATGTTACAGTCTCTTCTGTATTCACATCTTTAACTATAACAAAAGGGGCTTGATTCTCTGGCTTAGTCACTTCCAAAGTAAATTCTTGACTACCTTCGATTCCATATAAATCTCTTACAGTCACTACAATATTATAACTTCCATCCTGATCTGCTCTAGGCTGCCAAGTTATCTCTCCCCTATATTTTCCAATCTCCATACCTTCTGGTCCCATCACACTATATCTAGGGAAATTACCAATCCTTTCTCTTACATTTACCTCTTCTCTATTACTTCCCACATCATACACATATTCATCCCCAATTCTATTTAATGTAAATTCAGTTACAGGACTAGACGTAAATTCAATTGGATCTCTATCTGCCACTCTAAAACTTATACTTTCAGCAGAATCACTCCCACCAAAACCATCATTTGCAGTAATAACAAAGTCATAGTTCCCTGCATCATAATAACTTGTTTGCCAAGTTAAAACATTCCCTTCTTGTACAAAGTTACCTTGATTTACACTATAAGTTAAATTATCTCCATCTGCATCATTTGCTTCTACTTCATACTTAATAACTTGATTTTCTACAGCATAAAAAATTCTAGGTTCCAATCTTTCTACCTTGGTTATACTAGGTCCCCTATTAATATCCTTTACTTTTATAGTAAATACTTTCTTAATAGTATTAATTCCATCTGTTGCACTTACTTCAATGTCCATAGACTTTTCAGTTTCAGGATGTATTACTGTATCAAAATTCGTATTTACTTCTAAAAATACTCCCGTCCTAGTTAAATCCGCTTCACTTTTAAAACTATAATCAATGGAACCCCCTTCTTTCTTTGATTCTATTATAAGGACATATCCTCCATTTTCATCCATTTCAGCTCCTGTTATTTCCTTTATATTAGAATCCAAAAATCTTAATGTTAATCCAGTATCTTTACCAAAACTTTTAGTGAATAAAAGAAAGTCTGCAAATTCAACTACCCCATCACCATTTAAATCCGCGATTAAATCTCCACTTTCATAGGCTACAGAAAAGATTACAAAATCAGAAAAGGTCACAACACCATCATAATTTAAATCCCCCCTCACAATTCCATCCCATACTGATTGCTCTTTTATTGGTGGTTGTACTGGTGGCTCTACTGGGGTTTGATTCACATTTACTTTAATAGTTTTAGTTACTTCCCCCCCATTACCATCTCTTAAAATAATTTTTACATTATAACTTATAGCACCTTCAATCACATTCAAAACTAAAGGTTGATTAATATCTACATTAAGAAAGATTTGAGGAGACATGTCTATATTTTCAGGACTAACAGTAACTTGATATGCCAAAACATCATTAACATCTACATCATTACTTCCACTTAAATCAAAGTCAATATCTCCTGCATCTACAGTGATTTCATTTCCTACTACTTCCCCATTTCTTTTAACAACTAAAACAGGTACATTATTAGCAGATGCGGGTTGTGTTTTTTTCAAAACCTCTAACCTTAAATCTTGCTTTAAAATATCTCCTTCATTATCCCTCACATAAACTAACACCTTATATTCTCCTGGTACTAGATTATTAAGAACATATTCTTTAAATACCGGTTGGTTATTTACATTTGTAAAACCAGTATCATCCTCAAAAGCGCTCCCTACTAATACATTATTATGATCTCTTAAACTTATATCTACTAGTCCACTTCCTCTATCACTCCACATAGAAACCCAAAATTTCGCACTTTCGTCTTCATTTATAGTAATAGTTTTAACAATATCACCATTTCCATTACTAAAACTATTTATCACACTTACTCCCGCTTGTACACCCCCCATTAATAATAGAAATATAAAAGGGAATATCAAAATATTTTTATTCATTTTTAATTTCCTCCCGGTATTTTTATTGGGAAAGTAAACTGAACATCATGCTTACCCCCCTTTAGATTGTAATTGTATTTCAAACTTATCCCTTTATATGCAGGTCCTCCCCCAATTCTAGCTTGCTTTTTCCAACCCTTACCAAAAATAACTTGGTCTGGGTTTCTATCTATCACTTCTCCACTAGCATCAAATTGTCTTGGACTTATTTTTCCAGATGTTTGTATTTTTTGTGCTCCTAATTCTCCTCCAAAAACCAAAGACCAATTAGGTCTAAATCGATAATGGAAATTAGTCCCCAAAATTAATTCAGTTTCATCTCCAGTTACATTTCTTTCAGTTTCATGATAATTCCCAAAAGCATCTGGAGCACTTCTCTGGTTTTCAGAATCCGGATTATTTCCACCCATTCCTACCCCTCCATATATATCTATAGGCCCCTTTCCAAATCCTATTAGTCCTCTTTTAGGATTTACTCCCCCACCTACTACGATTCTAAAATCATATGGAGATTCTTTTTCTGTTTCAGAATCCGGTTTATCTTGTTCTTGAGGTTTCCTTTTCCCGCCAGGTCTCGGAGGTGTCATAGCTAATATTTCTTCTAACCCTAGCCCTTTCATATCATCATAATCTTCAAAATTATGTTCTCCATTTGCAAATTTTGGTAAGTCCTGATCATAATCATTCTCTACTAAAACAGTACCATTTCCATCCCTTAATTCTACATGAACTTCAGCTCTCCCTTCATTTGTTGTATAGTCCACGTTTAGATAGGTATCTCTATCATAATCTTCAAATAAGTTTTTTACTTCTCCCTCTTTATAATTAAAGAAATTAATCAAAGCTGCCCCAATTCCAGATTTTTCACGGAATTCTTTCACTTCTAAATCATCTAAAAATAAATTAATTCCAAAAGCATTTCTTAATACACTTCCTAAATTATCCATTGCTTCTTTTTTATCAAAACCTTCAATCTCAAAACTCGCTTGTTTATTATTCTTATCAAAATTATATAATACACTTCTAGGTGAATTAATACTTAATCCTACTTTATTCAAATCATCCCCTAATTCATCAGATAATTTTAGAGAAGCAGTACCTACACTATCTGGAGTAGCTATAACTCTTTTTAAGAATACGTTTTTCGTCACATCATCAATTGTAAGTCCCACATCTCTAATTCCTTTTTGAGTTAAGAAACTATAAACCTTGTCTCCCTCATTACCGTATTGTTGTAAGAATTTTTCAAAAGACTCACCTTGTAAATTATAACTCTTTCCATTAATAATCCCCTCTAACATTAAATCATTAAAAGCCTCTCCCCTTAGTTTTTGAAGTACCTCTACTGGGACATTATACTTTTTTGCCAAATCTTGAAAAAAATCTGCTCTTAATTGTCCCGGAGTTAAAACTGCTAATTGACCCGCCAATAAAGGAGTCAAAACTACACTTCCAATCTTATTTATAATTTTTTTCATTTTCCAGTATTAATTAATTCTCCATCTCTATAGTCAAATTCATCCCTCTTACCATCACTATATATAATAGTTATATTCCAAATTTTGTCTTCTTCCGGTCTTATAGAAACAGGCTTACCCAGTTTTTTATCTCCAATTTTTTGTTCTATTGTAGGGATCAAACTTGGATCGTACTTTTCATCAATTTTATCCCTGGTTGTTTCTCTTCTTGCTAATTCTACTGCATTGTCTGTAGTTTCATCTACATAAGTCAAAGCATCAAATTTACGACCTTCTTTTAATCTATACCCTCTCTCTCTGCTAGGATGGGTATTTAATATCGCTAATTTTTGTTCTTCAGTACTAATTACTTTAGCATCTAAAGTATTAATTTGTCCTTTATAGGCATTAGCTTGTCTTCTATATGTATCTCTTTCCCCTTCGGTTCTTTTTTTAGCTGCAGCTATATTATCTGCTTTTTTTTGAGCTAATCTAGCTTCATTTTCTTTTTCTAATTTTTCTGCTTCTGCAATTGACCTAAGGCTATCTGCCTTATTTTTAGCAAGCTCTGCTTCAGTTAGTTGACCTTCATACAATCCTATCACTTCTTCTTTTCCATCTTCTACCGCATTATTTTTACTAATAACGTGATAAGTTCCCAAACCTAAAACACCCAGAGTAGTAACTCCGTAAATAAGTCCTTTAACTCTTTTACCTACCTTGCTTGAAGGTAATTCATTTCTATTTTTAAATGTCATTTTGTTTATTCTCCTTTGTTTTTAATACTCCCAAATCTTCTAATCGGGAATCTATCAAACGGGTAGCTAATTCTATAAGAGCTGGACCGTAACCCCTTTTTTCTTCAAAACTTCCTTTATAAGAGGCCATATAGGGTACCCCTGTATTGGAAGAATCTCTAACTTGAGACATAGTATAAAGTAAAGTAGGCACATTTGCAAACAAAAATTTCCCCACCCTTTGACTTTGTAAATCTTCATTTGTTTGATCTAACATTATAGCCGCGTATTGCATATGCTTTCCTTCTCCTCCCAACAAGTCAGATATTTTATCTGCTAAATTACTGACAAAGTTACTGAATTTTCCCTTCCCCCCTAAAGACTTCATTAAAAGTCTCCTGGTCTCTTCTCTATTTTCTTCTGGAACTTGATTAATAATTAAATTATTATCTCTGGGTTTTATAGTGGTCCTGTTTGAAAGTAATCTTGCTAAGTTTCTAATTCCTTTAAAACTCCCATTGTTTTCATAGTCTACTACATAAAGTCTTTTGTCACACCCCACATAAGCATCTAAATGACTAATTCCGCTAAAAGGTGGAAAATCAACTACAACCACATCCGCATCTAGTTTTCTTGCTTGTTTTAGAATTGTTTGATAAGTACCTTTTAATTCTATTTCCGCATCTTCTATTTCAGGCCTAGTTAATTTAATCAAATTATCAGATATGTGTTCTGTTAAATAATATTTTAAATTTGGATTTCTTTTACTCTCCACCCCGATGTCATCCATTTTTTTCTTTTCAAAAACAAATTCTACTTCAGTTAATCGACCTTTGTGCTTTATGGCCTGTTGAATTCTTCCACTATCTCTCCTTGTTGCAGGCTTAGCTACTTTCTCACCTAAAATTACATCTGTTAAAGAACCCTTTTCAAAAATAGAATTTCCAAATTCATCTCTCTCTAATCCTATATCATCATAAGCGTATTCATTATCATTTGGATCCCAATAATCTCCATCCACAACCGCTACTCTTGCCCCCATTTTTGCAGCTGCGTGTCCTAGGTTCATAGCTACAGTGGATTTTCCTACTCCCCCTTTTGTAGTAATCACTCCCCAAATTTGAGGACCAAAATTAGTAGCATCAAAAAATTGAGAAGTTTCAACAACTGCCCTATCTAATTTATAATCTTCATTTTCAAATTCAATTACTGGTTCTATAAAACTTTCTCTATCCCGAAATCTAATAGGTATATCCATATTAATTTTAACCCCACTATATCCACGTTAAAAAACACTTTATAAACCTTTCTAAGAATTACCATTTTAGAATAATTACAAAAAATTTCTTTTGTCATTAATAGTTACAACAAAAATGGGGACGGAGGGATTTGAACCCCCATCAACCGGTCTGGAGCCGGTCACACTAACCGGATTATGCTACGCCCCCGGTATTATTTTTTCTAGATTCTAACTATTTAAACTTTATCCACCTTTGTCATCACTCTAACAAACAAAAATTTATATATTTCCCATTCTTCATCAAAAATATGCCTAAAACATCTAATGGAGAGGTCTTATACCGCATACAATTCCTTAAAGGCTTAGCCATAGCCCAAATTAGATCTCAAGAGCATCTTAGAATCATTAAAAAAGGCAAAGGTACCGGGCTCCTAGAAAAAATTATCACTTTAATAGAAGAAAATAGATTTCAAATTGCCTTCAATAAATTAGCCCAAAACTTCCCTCAAAATCATGCTCTCAATACTTTACAAAAAATCATAAAGCTTCGATTTTCCTTATTTCCTCAGAAGAAATAGCACACCCTCTTAACTTCAAACCCCACAACAACCCATCTAATAATTCTTTTTTATACCTTCCATCTAATTCTTTTAACAACCCTAAAGAATAAGCCACATATCCCAACTCCACACTCCTAATTATTTTTATATCTTTAATTTTTTCTCTAAATAATTTTAAATTATTTTCATTAACTAATACCCTTCTTTTCAATTTTTTTTCTAATAACCTCTTCAAACCCCTTACATCTTCTACTAACATTCTCATAGTTCTCTCATCTACCACATAAGTTCCATTTAATTCATTAGCTATAACTAAACTTTCCACCTCAGCCAAATCTAAAATCTTAATATAATCATCAGCTCTAAAAACCCGATTAGCCACTTTTAACACTTCCAAGCTTTTATTCCTTAAATTTCCCCCATAAATTTTTAGAACATCACTATTAATTTCTTTTAATATCTGTAAAGCTTCTAATTTAAATTTCTTCCCTTTCATAGGCCTATTTACTAGCTCTTCTTTAACTTTCTTAGAAATCAAAAATTCCCCTCTAAATTTTTTTTTTAATAAACCTAGAATATTTAGTAAACTATTCATACTTATACTAATTATACTGCTCGTATCAAACACTAAATTCTTATTTGAATAAGCTTTTGGCATATTTTATCCTCTCTCCCACATTTATTCCACTAACAACTTCATGAATCCCGGTCTTTCCAGCATATTGCATCAGATCCCATTTACTCACCCCTAATAATTTAGCAGTCCTGCCTATAGATATACCATGTTCATATAGTCTACTTCCCTTACTTATCTTAGACATAGAAAAGACTTCTTGGATATTTTTCCTTAATTTGGGATCTAAATGTCCTATTTCAGTTAAGATAGTTTTTAATTCATCTCTAAATAAAGAAAATTTGTGTTGTTTTAAAGCCAATTCTGCTTTCTTAATTCTCCCCTCCATTATCTTAAAACATTCTTTCCAGCCCCTTAATTCCCGATAGTCTGTTCTTCCCAAAATTTTAGACAGACTAAACATAAGAACAGCAACCCCGATATTATCACTATCCTGAAAAATGCTGGCAGAATGTATGGTCTGATTACTCAAATCTTTCAAGGTTTTAACATCATCTTTTCTTATAGCTTCTAAACCTTGTTCTAAAATCCTTAAGATATTCTTCCTACTAGATTCTTCCATACCCCTATAGAAATAAAACTACTATTTATAGTTTATCTAAAGGACTTGCTAGAAAACTATGTTAAACTAAATGTGGGGGCTTCTTTAAAAAATAAAAAACCCCTCTCAACTCAGCGGACGCAGTTTTCCAGAACTCCGTTTCCTTCCGTCACCCATAACTGAAAACGTATAACATCACTAGTTTCAATTGTCATGTATGATAAATAGTTGCCGCCTTTGAAACAGAAAAATGATCTTATTTGATTTTTGCTTTTTCCTTGGCAATTTTGGCCTGTAGCGATTTAATAGCTGCTTCATTCTTTACTATCAACTCACTATTTTTAACTAATGCTTGTCTAACACCCTGATTGCCACTAAGGGGGGTTTTGCTACTATCACTTCTTAAACTTTTATTTTCATCAGAAGCCTGTTTTATTTGACTTTTCAAAAATTGGATTTCTTGTTCCCATCCCTTTATCTTCCTTTCACTTGATTTACCAAAACCCAAATATTTGCTACGCAGAAATCTCATCCTCTTAGCCATACAAAACCAAAAATGTTTTTTACTTATAAATTTTTCGGAGACAATCGATTAAATTTAGTACACGACAATCCGAAAATCTTTTCATCCACATTTATGATAAATAATAAACTCCAAAATAAAACAGGGTTCTTTATGTTTCTAAAAGCTCTTCCCTTTGTGTTAGTATATATGCTATTTTTGGGTATTCTAGACACTATAAATCCCTGGTTGGGTCTCATTAAAATATTCACTGGGTTATTTGTAATTCCAATATTGGCTATAAATTTTATAAATAAAGAAACTGTAAGTTCTTTTTTTGAATTTGGAATAGTGAAATATGTCTTTACTAATTTAGGAGATTATATTGTAGCTATATTGAAAGAAATTTTATTACAATTAATATTTTTTATCATGTGGATTATTTTAGTAAGTTTACCGGCCGGTTCATTTACAAGGAATATATTTTTAGCTGATTTTTACAGAAGAAGAGTAAAATAATATTTCTTATATGCGGAGTTCGGAACTCTGCGCTCTCGCCTTCGCCTCAGAAATTATTATTCATTATCAAAGTCTTCCAATAAATCATCTAAGATCCCATACTGAACATCCAACGAAGAATATAATTTTTGTAGTAAATCATCTTTTGGGACCGATCTTCCTTTTACATATAATGAAACACTTTGCCTTGTGACCCCTATTTCTTCAGCAAGCCAAGATTGATTCTTTCCAAGATTTTTCAATCTTCTTCTTATTAAACCGCCTAATCTCTGATTTTCTGGCCTATTAACCTTCTGTCTCTCTCGATAATCCTGATATTGACTTCGTGATTCAAATGGCTGTCCTGTTTCTGGATTAACTCTTTGTCTCGCATTATAATCCTGATATTGACTTAGTGATTCAAATGGCTGTCCTGTTTCTGGATTAACTCTTTGTCTCGCATTATAATCTCGATATTGGGTTAGTGATTCAAATGGCTGTCCTGTTTCTGGATTAACTCTTTGTCTCACCCTAGTTAAACCATACACAGATGGATAAGAAACTCCAGTTTGTCTAGCTATTTCAATAGGAGACAACCCACTACCATGATCATACAATTTCATGATTTCTTCCTTCGTTTCATTAGATATTCTTTTCGGCATGTTCAAAAGTATTACATAAGACTTTATAAAATTTATGTATATTTGCTACTAATAAATGACTATCTAATAAAAATAGCAGGGGCGCCTAACAAACACTTCTAAACTCTTCGTATGTTCCATGTTTGCAGGCTCCATCCAAATTCGCTTCGCGAACTTCTCAAAATCTTTCTCAGCCATCCCCTGATCATCCACCCCAAGATAGTCAAATCAAAGCTTTAAAATTATTTAGAGAAGGTGCGCACAAAACAAAATCTTATAAATATGTCGAATTTAACAAAATAATATGGAAAAAATTAAATGCTTAGTTACTGGCGGAGCAGGTTTTATTGGTAGCCATCTGGTTGATAGATTATTACATTTAGGATACGAGGTTATTGTAATTGATGATTTATCTTCAGGGAAAAAGGAAAATTTAGAGCATCATAAAAATAATCCCAATCTAAAACTTTTTATCAAAAACATTTGCGATAAAGGTATTGGTAATTTATTTGAAAATATTACAATCGTTTTTCATGTTACCGCGATTCCAAGAGTTCAGTTTTCAATTGAATTTCCAGAAAAAACAAATGAAGTAAATATCACTGGAACATTAAATATTTTAGAAAATGCAAAAAAAGCAGGTGTGAAGAGATTTGTATATTCTGCTAGTTCTTCAGCATATGGTAATCAAGAGAAAATGCCCTTAATTGAAACAATGATTCCAAATCCAATGTCCCCATATGCTTTACAAAAACTTGTGGGCGAATATTATTGTAAATTATATAACTTGCTTTTCGGCATGAAAACAATATGTTTAAGATATTTTAATGTCTATGGTCCAAGACAAGATCCTTCAGGAGGATATGCTTGTTTGATACCGAAATCAATAAATCTTGTATTGAATGGAAGAAGTCCAGAGATAAATGGTAATGGAGAGCAAACAAGAGATTTTACATATGTAAGGGATGTTATTGAAGCAAATGTTCTTGCAGCCACAACAAATAATGAAAAAGCTTTTGGGCAAATTTTTAATGTAGGCAATGGTAATAACCTCTCTGTTAATGATGTAGTAAAAAGCATTATTGGAATCAAAGATATAAAACCCGAATACAAACCGCCTGTCATTGAACCAAAAGATACTTTAGCAGATACTACAAAAATAAAAGAAATATTGAAATGGCAACCAAAATTTAATTTTGAAGAGGGTATTAAAGAAACAATAGACTGGTTTGAGAAAAATTAATGCTATATTCCATACCCTTTTAATTTAACTTATTTAAAAAAATAAAAAAAAATTAAAAGAATATATTTCGGCTAAATTTACTCTTCAGTTTGTTCTTCTGCAGGTTGTTCAGGTTGTTCAGCTTGTTCTTCTTGAGGTTCGTCTTGAGCTTCTTCGCCTTCTTCAGGTAAATCGTCTCTTTCGCTACCTTTTTGAAGCAATTTAACGTCTTTAGCTTGTTTTCCTCTTTCGGTTTCAGCAGGTTCGAAAGATACTTTATCATTATCCCTTAAGATAACACCTTGTTCCACAGCACTATGATGTATGAAATATTCTTCCCCATCATCGCCAGCAATAAAACCATATCCTTTTTCTCTGTTAAACCACTTAACTGTTCCTTCCATTTTATTCCTCCTATATACTTATTACCCAATTATTTAGGCAATACTCTAAAATCGGAAATGGCCCTTTTTAAGCTTTTAGGTTATATAGATTAATATCCAAATCTATTTTCTATAAATGGGTCACCAATCAACTTATATGTCACATTTCCTCTTCCCCTTTATATTGAAAATAATGAATTTAAAATATATAGATTTATTTATTTTAATTTTAAGATTTTGACTTTATGGATAGTTTAGACTTTGTGGACCATGTTTCAAATTTCAAAACATTTATAACCCTTAATTTTACCTATATATAATATGATCTTAGCTGACAGAGTTCGAAGTCATAGTTGATTTTTCTTAGTTTTAACTTTATTATTTTAAATTAAAATTACTTTTGGGAGACTCTTAAAATGTGGATATGGGATAAAAGACAGGAATTAGGGAAAAAACCAAAGAACTATCTTTCTCTAGATAAATTTCCAAAAATTCAAGGCTTAGATTTAGAAAAAGAATTTAACTTAGATTCTTTCTTAGAAACTTATACCCATATGGGATTTCAAGGTTCTAACTTGGGAATGGCTATTTCCATCCTAAAAGAAATGTTAGAGAAAAAAACACCCATATATATGTCATTTACCGGAAACATGATTTCCTCCGGAAACCGAGAATTAATCACCTATTTAGTTAAGAACAAATTACTTGCTGGAATTGTTACTTCTGCTGCTTCTATAGAAGAAGATGTTATGAAATCCCACTTGCCTTTTCATTTAGGTACTTTTGAAGCTTCAGGTTCTTTCTTATTAGAAAACACTATCGGTAGAATCGGAAATATTTTTGTTCCGGCCGAAAGATATCTTTACTTTGAAAGATTCTTAAATGAATTAATTCCAGAAATTTATAAAAAACAAAAATCACTTGGCAAAGTATTCTGTACTCATGAAATAACGAAAGAAATTGGCTTGCACATAGCTAAAAATGAATACACTCAAAAGAATAAAGAAACCTCTTTCTTATATTGGGCTGCGGTCCACAATATACCTGTTTTCTGTCCGGGCATCACAGACGGGGGTCTAGGAGATATTTCTACTTTTATTAAAAAGAAGTATCCGGACTTCTATATAGATATAACTGGAGACAATCAAGCTCTAACTAAAAAATTAATGAATGAAAAAACTGCAGGCTGTATTGTTCTGGGCGGAGGTTTATCCAAACATTTCTTACTAAACGCCGCTATTTTCAGAGATGGTTTTGAATACGCTATTTATCTAACAACAGCTACTTATTTTGATGGTTCAGATTCTGGGGGGAACCAAGAAGAAGCTATTTCTTGGGCTAAAATCAAACCTCAAGGAAAACGAGTAAAAGTAATCTCAGACGCAACTATTACTTTCCCAATCTTAATGTCTGCTCTAAAATGCCGGAAATAAAAGAATATCACTCTAAAACCAGGGGGTTTTTTATAAAAGCTGAAAAATTATTGGAAACTCAATCTAAATTTCAAAAAATAGGATTATTTAAACATGATTTCTACGGAAAAATTTTAAGATTAGATAATTATTTCCAATTATCCGAATTTGATGAATTCCTCTATCACGAACCTTTGATCCATTTCCCTTTATTTTCTCACCCAAGTCCAAAAAAAGTTTTATTAATTGGCGGGGGAGACTTTTGTTCTGTAAGAGAAATCCTAAAGCACCCTATAGAGAAAATAACGCAAATAGAATTAGACCCAGACGTAGTTAAGATTTCTAAAGAACATCTAAAAAATATCAACAAAGAATCTTTTAAAGATCCTAAATTAAACTTAATTATCCAAGATGGTTATGAATATCTAAAAACTACAAAGGAAAAATTTGATGTAATTATCTTAGACCTAACAGACGCAGTAGGAGAATCTAGAAAACTTTACACCCAAGAGTTTTATGAATTAGTTTCTATACGTTTAAATGAAAAAGGTATTTTATCCTTACACATCGAACAACCTTTAACCTATCCTAAAATCTTTAGTAGAATTTACAATACCTTAAAATCTGTTTTCAAATATCTGGAATTACATTCTATTTTTGTTCCTATTTATGGTACCTTGATTTCTTTTGGTTTATGTTCTCAAAATTTAGATTTCAAAGAGATAAATGTAGAAAAAACCCTACCAGATTTAAAATATTTTTCTCCAGAAGTTTTCAAATCTGCTTTAGTAACACCCCAATACCTTGTAGATTTAACAAACCTAGACAAAAGAATAATAACCCAACAAGAACCTTTAGAAGACTTAACTTAAAGTTCCTTTTCCACTCAATCCCACTTCAGGAGTTTCTAATTCGTTTCCAGAATTAAAATCGATCCAAGTAAACCATTTTCCCTTCTTCTTATAACTTTTCTTGGCTAACAGCACTACACGAGATAGAATATGCTCGCTTACTATTTCATAATCTTCTAACTCTTTACATAAAATTTTGGAAAATTCCACAACATCTTCATGTAAAGGCATATTCTTTTCTTCTAGCCTTTCTCTTGAAGAACCAATAAACATATATCCCTTCACTTCCACAAAATCAGGATCCCCTTTCTTAATTAACTCAGCATAATCTTTCATATCAGACATATTAATACCCTTAATACAAGTCAACCTAATGCAAGTTCTATCCTTTCTTCCTTTCAAATATTCTAAACTTCTTTCTAATCTCTTCCAGAAATCTTTAAACAAAGGCTTGTCGATCTCTTTTAATAATTCTTCATTAGAAGCATCTAAACTCAAATATAATTGGGTAATTTTATCTAGATTTTTAATTTGCTCTGGATATTGACCATTGGTTACTAAAAAGATACTTATTTTGTTCTCTTTTAAGATCTTAATAAAATCATTTATCTTTGGATATAAAATAGGCTCGCCAATTAAACTTAAAGCCACATGCCTAACTTCTCTAGCTTCCTCTAAAAACTTTTTATTTATTTCTTTATAACCTCCAAAACCAGATAATAACTTCTTTTGAGCTTCCAAGCTTTCTTTAAATATTTTTTCAGGATTATCTACCTCTCCTTTCCACCCCTTTACATTAGGAATCTGATTACTCCTCCAGCATATAACACAATTATTAGCACAGCTTAAACAAGTAGACATTTGTAAACACTGATTACTTTTTATCCCGTAGAATTTATGTTTATAGCAAGCACCTTCATTTCTAAGCATTTTGCCGGTCCACCCACAAATTTTAGTTGCACTATGGTTGCCCACGATGTAATAATGTTGTTTCTTTAAGTCTCTCTTTATAATTTCATTTATCATTTTAAACTCTTCAATTCATTAAATATCTTCATATCATTTATTTTAAAACATCTTTTATAATATCCTAATCTATCAATCTCATCTAAAATATTCTTAAAATTTTTAAGATTATGCTTAAACCACAAATTTCCTTCTATAGTAACTGAATGTAAAAAGGGATCTACCTCTTGACCAGTTCCTTTTCTTGAGATTAAACCTTGATTTACAAAATTTGTAACAATTTTACCCAGCTTTAAATATTTAATGTAATCAAGAAAATATTGAATATTCTTAATATCATTATTACCAAAACCAATATGTTTAATTCTTTTCTCTTTTTTATCAATTGAAGTTAAACCATCTCCAATCCACAGGCCCAAAAAGATAGGATCGAGATAAAAATTTTTAGGAATTATATTCACAAATTTTTGGTTATCTCTCCCATGGGGCCCTACATTAAAGAAGTTTTTATTTTCTGAGATCAGTTTCCAATTACAACCCCCTGCTTATTCTGTCTTTTCTGTTTTTGGTACAATTCAGATTTTACTAAAGTTTCACAATTTATTATACAATGTTCTCCATCAAAATTACAAAAATATATTTTTTTAAACATAATTTACAAAGGTAAATTTCATTTATAAACTCTGCGCGGGTATGTGACGGGTGTGTCGTTTAATATTAACGACTCTTTTCAACTCCAACTCTTTTACAGTGTTTTATAATTGGGCATTTGCTACAATGCGGAGAAATGGGACGACATAAATTCTGTCCAAAACTTACAAATATCTTATTCACTTCCATCCAGTATTTTTTTGGTAATTTTTTTCTTAATTCCATTTCAGTTTCAAAATTATTTTCAGTCTTAATATACCCTAGCCTATTAAAAATACGATTTAAATGAACGTCAACGCAAACAGCTTTTTTCTTAAAACCCACAATTAGAACTAAATTAGCAGTTTTTCTTCCTACTCCCGGTAATTTAACTAATTCTTCAATGGTATCTGGAATTTTATCATCTTTAATCTCATCTCCAAGCTGTTTCAAATACTTCGCTTTATTATTGTAAAATCTAATTGGCTTAATTAACCCCTTAATCTTTTCTAAACTTTTATTTCTTAGATCTTCAAAATTCTTAACCTCAGAAAATAATTTATTAGACGCTTTTTCAGTTATTTCATCCTTACTTCTAGCGGATAAAATTGTAGCAATTAAAACTTTAAACACATCTCTCTTTTCACTTCCCATTTTGTTCACACTAGGAACTTCAAATTTAATTACAAATTCTTTTAAAATTCTATAGATAGAATCTATATCCACTTTCATTTATAGACGCTTTTTCTATGCTCAAACTTTAATAAGATTATCTCTTCTCCCCTTACAACATAAACTAGTCTAAATGACTTACATATTCGAAAATTATTTATAATGCTGAATAAATATAGACCATGTGCCTTTAGTTGATTCACTATATTTACTCCATTTAACATTATCTTCAATTAGTCCAACATATTCTGATTTATTTATTTCCATTTGTTTTGTAACCTCTCAACATTAGATTCATTTCTTTAGAATCCTTTGATTGTTTCTGCATTTCTTTTTCTACTCCCTCAAAACCCTTACCATCAAATAAAAGAGTACTTATTGCTTCATTTTGAAATTCTTCACTAAGATATCCTTTTTTTGTTGCTTTTACAATTTCTGTTGAAAGTTTAGTATTATACTCTGAAGGTGTTATAACTTTTTCATTAGTTAATATTTTAATATATGGTAATCCACCAACTCCTACATTTTTTAGGCTAGCCGTTTCAGTAGCATTTATTAGTGCAACAATACCATCTATCTTTTCAATTCCACCTTCCCATCTTTCTGCCCTAGTTTTATCATTAAAGAAAGAAGATAATTCACTATCTGCTGCATCACTACCGCTTCCAAGAGAACAATAATTATCTGCTATAATACGTGGTTTTGCACAATCCATACTAATTTCATACATATTTAAGTTATTTTCACAGTTAGTAAGTGCCAAAAATGAGTTTCTAATTAAAAGGTTCTTTTCAGGATTTTGAATTCTTTCAAAATATTCTCTTGTTACATTTTCATGTATAGGATCTCTTTCATTATTTTCATTTATTCGATATCCTCTTTGAATATCTTTTTCAGATAAACCATATTTAGAAATTAAATGGCCATCAATTAGTTCTCTCTTTTTTTCCAACATGATCATATTAAAATTATTAATCAAATGTTCTGGCCCATTTTTAGTTATTTCACTTTTATTTGCATTTCCCTCATAATTATCAAACCATTTTCTAAATTTGTCTTCTGAAATATCATATAATATATCTGAATAACCAGTTCCACCAACAATTAATATTAATCCATTAATTGAATAATCATGAAGTTTTTCTGCAGTATCGTATTTTCTTCCATGTGATGTAGAAGCTTGTTCATCGGCTACTAATGCGCCTTCGTTTTCATTAAATTTCATTCCATTTATTACAGTCATTTTGTTTATTCCTCTAATATTTGTTTCTCTATCTCTACAAATCTTCCAAAATAAGATCCCTTTCCAGATTCTTCCAAATATCCCTTTAATTTATTCCTATCAAATTTTTCAGTAGAATAATTTTCTACTGTTCTTAACAAAGAAGTAATATCCCAAATATCTTTTGGATCATTTCTAGTTAATTTAGAAGCTACTAAAAATTCAGGCTTAGCTACATAAACATCTGCTTTAGAGTTTTTATAAGAAAGATTTAATTTTTCAGATTCACCTACACAATCATTATAAAATTTATCACTCAAACCCCTAAAATCAGCAGGTCCAGTTTGGTAATTTATAAAAACCGGAGTACCATTAATCTTAAGTTTTCTACTTTTTTCATTTATATAATCTACAGATATTTCAGGATTTAAAGCTTGAAGCTCATTGAACATTTCTACAAATTCATATTCTGAATTAGTAGATGTTAAGTCTATATCTTTAGTTTTTCTTAATAAATGTTCTAGACCTGTTGCATCCTTTATATTTGTGCCTTGATTTTTACAAAATAAGTCAGATATAGTTGCTTGTATTCCAGATCCGCCAACTACTGCATAATCAAAGCCTTTCCTATTTAACTCATCTGTTAAAACCCTATATGAGTCAAAATAATCCCTATCTTTTAATGTATATTTCATTCTGTTACTATTATGCAGTAATTACCCATTTATAAAGTTTTTGATTAATTTACTACTCTAAGTTAATATTGATAACGTCCGAATTCTGAACTTGAAATCCTTCGGATTTTGCCCCGCTGCACTTTCCTCTCTTCGGTCGTCAGGTCGTCTAACAGCGATTAAGAGGAAAATTGCTCAGCTCGCAATTTTCCCAAATTCAATTCTTCCAGCTCGAGCCTCAGCAAGGCGAGTCTCGAGGTCAGAATTGAACTTCTCTTAATCGCGATGTTATATCCAATTATAAGTTCGCGTACACAAGATTAAAATAGTTGATGTGCCTTTATGCTTCAAGGTGATTAAATGACAAATAAGAATGTTTTAAACTTGATAGATTATTCTGAAGGTGGGATTTTAAGTAAGATCCTTTTTAAAACGAATAAGACCCAAGTTACTTTATTTAGTATGGCAGCAGGTACAGATATTAGTGAACACACCTCCTCAAAAGAAGGATACGTGTATGTCTTAGAAGGAAAAGGAATTTTTAATCTTGAAGGTAAAGAGATACCAATGGAATCGGGAAGAATTATTAATATGGAGAAAGATGCGAAGCATTCTTTGAACGCAGAAAAAGATACATCATTTCTCTTAATTCTAACCAGCTAAGTACGCGGACTTGTAACTCATCGCAAATTTTTTCTTTCAGAAAAAACCATTCCTGGTCCCCACTTTGCTCGCCTTGTCCTCTCAGCTCATTAATATTCACTGGAGTGACTCAGGCATATAACACGGTTATATGATAAATTTATTAAATTTATTATTTATTTTCAATAGTTCATTAACACTTTTAACCTTATTTATTCTTTCTCTTATCTTCTTAGAACCTCCTAAACCCTGTGTAAAATAACTTAAAATTACTTTCAAATTTTTTAACTCTACCATTTTATACTTCTTACACAATTCATAATACTCTTTAAACAATTCTAACTTATCTTTTTGTTTTAATTTTTTTCCAGTTTTAAGATAGTGATTTATTCTTTTAAACAAAAAAGGATTTTTCATCGCCCCTCTGCCCACCATCACATAATCGCATCCGGTTTCTTTCAACATTCTTTCAGCAGATTCTTCATCAATAACATCCCCATTCCCAATCACTGGAATTCCCACTTTAGATTTAACTTTTTTAATCAATTCCCAATCTGCTTTTCCAGAATAACCTTGTTTTTGAGTTCTCGCATGAATTGTAATTGCACTTGCTCCGGCCCTCTCTATCACTTTCACTAATTCTAAAGCTTCCACTTTTTTAAAACCAGATCTTATCTTAACTGTTAATGGTTTTTTCAAACCTTCACTTACAATATTTACAATGTCAAAAATCCTATCTTTCTCTTTCAACAAAGCCGAACCATAACCCTGTTTAACAATCTTATTTGACGGACATCCGAAATTTAGATCTATTAGATCAAAATTCTTTTCAAATTTCTTAGCCGCTTTTAATAAAACTTCAGGATTCCTCCCAAATAATTGTAATCCAACTGGTCTTTCCTCAGAAACACTTCTAGCTTGTTTTAATATTCTCTCACTTTTTCTATTTATGGCTACCGCACTTAATTGTGATGTATATGCCAGGGAGGAACCATATTTCTTACATAAAACCTTAAACGGTATGTTAGTTACGCCTTCCATTGGAGCCAATATTATTTTACCCTTTAATTTAAAGAGTTTCATATATTTTCACTAAATTTATATATCTTAAATCTTTCTGAATTTTCTATGAAAGAGGACTCAATCTTAAAATATGCTTTACAAAACGCTGTAAAATTTAATGGTAGGGCCAATCCCGGAGCAGTTATGGGTAAAATTTTACAAGAACAACCTTCATTAAAAAAGAAAATAAAATCCCTAGCTAAGAAAATCAATGAAATTGTAAAAGAAGTTGATTCTCTTTCCTTAGTAGAACAAAAAACCCAACTAGCTAAATTTAAATTTAGGACTGTTAAGAAAAAAAGAAAAGATATTTTTTCAATTCTAAAATTAAAACAAGGAATCCTCACAGCCTTTCCACCCGGTCCAGAAAAATACCCTCACTTAGGCCATGCTAAAGCTCTAATCCTAAATTATGAAGTAGCACTTCGCCATAAAGGAAAATTTATTTTAAGATTTGAAGATACTAACCCCAATTTAGTCAAAAAAGAATACTATGACATAATGTTACAGGACTTTGCCTGGTTAGGAATCAAATGGGATAAACTCCAATATGCTTCTGATAACATGTCTTTATTCTATAAATATGCTCAATCTTTACTTAAGTCAGGAAAAGCCTATGTTTGTTACTGTTCCCAAGACGACATCAAGACAAATCGCTTTAAAGGTTTGGAATGTAACTGTCGTAATCAAAATGTTTCCTGGTCTAAATTCTTAAAAGAAAAAAAAGGCATCTTAAGATTAAAAATAAAATTAAAACATCCGAACACAACCATGCGAGATCCCACAATTTTTAGATTTGTCTCTAAATCCCATCCTAGACAAGGTAAGAAATATTCCCTCTGGCCCAATTATGATTTCCAAAACGCAATAATGGATGGCCATTATAAAGTAGATTTTAGAATTAGAAGTAAAGAATTTGAATTAAGAAAAGAATTACAATCCCATATACAAGAATTGCTTAATCTTCACCCCACAAGAACTTATGAAATAGGTAGATTAAATTTGGAAGGGACCGAAAGCAGTGGCAGAATTATAAGGGAAAAGATATCTAATAAAGAATTATCTGGTTGGGACGATCCTCGCTTAACCACTCTCGCAGCTTTACGCAAACGGGGTTTCCTACCCCAAGCCATTTACAATTTTGCATTAACTACTGGAATCTCAAAAGCTGAATCTACCCTCACTTGGGATGAATTAACCACCCAAAATAAAAAAATACTTGATCCCATTTCTAATAGATATTTCTTTGTGGAAAATCCTAAAAAAATCAAAATTAAAAACACCCCCAATATAAATGCCAAAGCCCCCCTGCATCCTGATTTCCCTAAAAAAGGTTTCAGAAACATAAAAACTTCAAATGAATTTTACATTAAAGATGCTTTAGAAAAAGATAAAATCTATAGATTCATGCATTTATTCAATTTCAAAAACAAAGAATTTATTTCTTCAGAATTAGACCCAAGATTAAGTGCTAAAATGATCCATTGGTTACCTGTAGCTAAAGATTTAATCAAAACAGAAATAATAATGCCAGATTCTAAAATAAAAAAAGGCTTAGCCGAACCTTTAATCCAAAAATTAAAAGTAAATGATATTATTCAATTTGAAAGACTTGGCTTCTGTAGATTAGATAAGAAAACTTCTTCTAAGTTAATCTTTTATTATACTCATAAATAACCAGTAGATGGTAATATAAACATATCTTAATTAAAAACATACTATTCTATTAATATTTCAATCTCTCCACCCCTCAAATTCTACTTAATTTTACCAAAATCAATGCTAGTGTAGTAACTTAACAGAAATAAAATAGAAAATAATATTCCCCCAACTAAGTATAAAGATAATGAGTTAATTGTTCTGGAATGTAAAAATTAGTAATAAACGCTCTTTTTACTCCTTCAATATCATCTACTAAAATTAAATTCATACTAGCCTTTTCTTCTCTGCCAATTTCATAATCTTCAATAACTCTTGCTTTACAACAGAGTTAATTAAAAACTCATTCACTAAAAAAACAGGTTTCTTAAACCAATAATTAGTAGTATCCTAACCTCTTAAAAATAAAAAATTAACAACTAGACTAGGTAATACAACAAACAATATAACTAATACAGCTAAAATTATCAACACCAACCAATACCATTTCATTAGCTAATACCCCAATATATTTTTTATAAGAAAGCATTTATATAATACTATTGTTTTTATTACAATCATATGGATAATACTAAAAAACAAAGAAGATCTGTTGGTTTAATGACTATTCTAATAGTTATTTTAACCATTAGTTTGATGGGTTGTACAATAGAAGAACCTTCTACTGATAACACCCAAAAGCTTTTAAACCAATTTTTCTCCTAAAAAAAGCATAACCAATGACTAAATTGGAGGTTAATAATGCCGTTAAAATTTAACTTTGAACCAAATAAAGAACTTTCTGAGAAAGCTTTGGAAGCTGTTGAAGTAGCTCGTTCCTCAGGCAAAATTAAAAAGGGCACTAATGAAGTTACAAAAACTGTTGAACGTGGAGTAGCTAAACTAGTGGTTATAGCCCAAGATACCCAACCTGAAGAAGTTATTATGCATATTCCTGCTTTATGTCAAGAAAAGTCTATTCCTTGTGTACCAGTTCCCACAAAAACTGAATTAGGAGCTGCAGCTGGCTTACAATTAGGTTGTGCTTCAGTTGCTGTTACAGAAGAAGGCGATTCTAAAAAACTAATTGCAGAAATTTCTAAATTAACTGGTTCCGAAAAGAAAGGAGAATAAAGAACTTTTCTAAATTAGAGAGAAGTTATAGAAACCGTAGGTATCTATTATGGCTCGAAAAGAATCCAAAAAGGAAAAGAAAGCTCAAAGAAAAGAAAAGCGTAGAGGGAAGAAGGACGTTATCTTTTCAGAAGGTAAAAAAGAAAAGTCTGAATCTGGAGCAGTTAACTTTTCACCCGCAGTTCCAGGTAAAATAGAAGAACTTGTAGGTAGAACAGGGGCTAGAGGAGAAGTGACCCAAGTTAGATGTAAAATCTTAGATGGTCGAGATCAAGGTAAAGTCATTAGAAGAAATGTAAAGGGCCCTGTTAGGATTGATGATATTTTGATGTTACGCGAAACAGAGATAGAAGCAAGAAAACTAACTCAAGTAAAAAGGGGGAGTTAAACGAAGGAGGCAAAAAATGAGTGGAAATGATTCTTACAATCCAAGAGGTTCTGGTTCTTATGATAGAGATGAAGAAGAAAGAAAACGCAGAGGAGGCTATCAATAATGTATCAAACTAATCAGCATTATGTAAGAAATACTTACACTTCGCCTGATAATTCCTATGGAGTCGATATAAATAGCGACACAAGGGGTTACCAATAATGGCTAATTGTTCTTTTTATGATCTTCAAATAACTTAAATTTTACTGGACAGTTATCCGGATTTATCCTAACAACAAAATTTTCTCTTTCTAGTCTCCATATTAACTGCTTTGTATAATGATAAGTCAAACCGGATTTTTCAGACAAAGAATTTATAGTAACAAAACCATTTTTTTTAAACAAGTCTTTAAAACTTTTTAAGATTTCCAAATATCGTTTATTCTTTTTAGCTTGATATTTATTGGTTTTATAAGATTTTAACTTGTTCTCTAGTTTAATTTTTTTATATTGTATATCAAATCCAATCTGATGATGAAATGATTCTAAATCTTTTCTACTAGCTATTGAAAGTGCCCATTTCTCCCTAGTTATATTGTCTTTTGGAATATATCTTAAAATCATATAGGGTCCATTTACTTCAATACCCACATCTTGAAGCAATCTTTTCAAGCCTGATATTAAATTTGAAGGTTTTCCATTTGCTTTAACAGATAAATTAAGAGAAATATCATTGACTCTAACACATCCTTCATCATCGAATGCTTGTTTTAAAAATATTGATTTTAGATTATCATTTAATTTGAAAATAAAGTTAGGAATCTTGGGATTATTCATGACCTTCTTACCTTTGGGTAAACCAACAACTTGTAAGATTATACCTGTAATTTTTGGGAAAGATATGGAAGGACCATACTCTCCATATTTTAAATCACCGAAAACCTTAACATAAGAGTCAATAACTTGTTTCCTCATTATCTTCATATTATTTTTATAAGTGGGCCTTCCATTATTTGAAATTCCACCATCATGTAATGCAGAAGAAATAACTCGGACACCCTCTTTTATATCAAATTTAAACGGAAATTTCGGATTTAATATTTCACCACCTCTCCTCTTTACTCCAAGCCTTGTCAGTTTAGATTCAATAAAATCATCATTAAAGTCTTTTCTAAATGGGGATATTATCTTATGTAAAAAATCTAAACTTATTTTATGACCTTCAAAAAAATGAATAAGGTCATTATTTCTTGAAAATTTATCTACGGGCAAGCCAAGTTTTCTACTAAAATTAGATAAACTAGAGAATTTCTTTTTTATACATCCCCTTAAATATAATTTGGTATCGTATTCCAAATCAACATAAACTTCCTTTCCTATTTGTTTTAAATCTTTTAATCTAATTTCCATATTCACATTATAATACATTACAGTATATAAACTTTTCCGATTAATTTATAAATTAATTAAATGAAATTTTAAATATGCCAACTTGCAGTTTTTGTAGTAAAAAAATAAAATCGGGTACGGGCAAACTATTTGTTCAAAACAGCGGACGCACTTTTTGGTTTTGTTCTAACAAGTGTGAAAAAAATCTATTAAAATTAAAAAGAAAACCAATAAAATTTAAGTGGACTCAAGAGAAGAAAACTAAAGAGAAAAAGGAAGGAAGTTCATAAGAACCGCAGTAAAAAGAACAAGACTAAAAATAGATTTTATAATTTGATTTGAAATATCTTCTTTATTAATTTTGGATAAAATAATAAAAATAACATTAAAACCTACTTCAATATAGACCCCCATCCATCATTTCTGTAGCATATATCATTTTTCGTCATTCATTTCCTCAAAACAAGATATCCTTCTTTTTCACTAAATTTAAGATATTGCATATTTTTGATTCATCCTCTGGGAAGCTTCTACTATCTCTTGCACAGTATAAGCGTGTTCTTCTCCCTTTCCAGAAATAACCCTAAAATTCTTAACACCTAATTCCTCTAATTTTTTTTCTAATTGTTCTGGTTTGATAAATCTCTCATCCGAATTTTGAATAAAGGAAGTTGGAATACTATATCCTTCAAGATTTCTTTCTAATTCAGTCACATCCCCCTCTTCATCGATAGGGCACCCTGCAAATATACAATATTTTGGAGTTGCTTTTCTTTCCTTGATAAGCTTCATCGCAACCACAATGCCTATAGATTTTGCAATAACAACATAATCTCCTCCAAAATTTTCAAGAATCCTTCTCACTTTTTCTTTTTCATCTTCAAAATCCATTTCCCCATTAGATTTCCAATGATCATAATGAATTGCCTCCACATTCTCAAAACAAGAAACAAGACCTTCTCTTAAATCTACTACCCATTCTTCATTTGACTTTTTGCTATTTCCGGGAATTGCAATAACTTTCATTTTTTAAGAACAATATCCCCTTCATTATTTATTATGGCTTTAATCTCATCTCCTTTAACCCAAGACTTAGCCCTAACAATTTGGTTCGGTAAGGTTAAAAAAAACTGCTTTCCGTTCATTTGTTGAAGTTTCATAAGAATATAGTTTAAAGTAAAGTTTAAATATTTATCTAATAATTAATTTTATAAAGGGGTCATATTTTTAAATTGTATATGATAAGTCGCTCTTTAGTCTTATTAAAATCAGATGCAGTGGAAAGATCCGTTACTGGAGAAATTTTATCTAGATTTGAAAAAGCCGGTTTTAAAATAATTGGTATAAAAATGTTTTGGGCTGATGATGACTTCGCTCGAAAACATTACTCAGATGAAATTGAGCAAAAACATGGCAAAGAAATCCGAGATAGAATTGTTTCTTACTTAAAAGAAGGTCCGGTTTTCGCTTTAGTTTTAGAAGGTGTTAATGCCATTGAAAATATTAGAAAAATGGTTGGAGATACTTATCCTCATGAAGCTCCTCCTGGAACTATCAGGGGAGACTATGCCCATATTAGTAAAACCTATGCTAATGAAAAGAAAATTAATGTTAAAAACTTAGTTCATGCTTCTGCCAATAAAGAAGATGCTAAGATTGAAATTCCTTTATGGTTTTCAGATTCAGAATTATTTGAATACCAAACTTTATTCGAAAAACATATTAATTAATTTTTGTGAAAGGATCTACTTTCTCAATTTGTTCATATATATTTTCAATTAAATCAACATTCTTAGCTTCTTCCATATTTATCTTCAAATATTTTTCTTACATTTAAGGACATATTTCCTCGAAAAACACACTCGCTAACCCTTCTAACCTTAAAATTCTTATACTTGAAACCTTTAAATTTGCCCTCTACAAGTCCTCTAAACCCCGAATTTTACCAAAACCCTTAAAAATCAAATTTCTCCTTTTTTCTCTATGAAACAACTCAGAAGCATAGTATGTAGTATGGTTGGTCATGTTGACCACGGAAAGACCTCGATTCTTGATCAGATTAGAGGCAGTTCTGTTGCAGCTTCTGAAGCTGGCTTAATTACTCAATGTATTTCATGTACCCAAATCCCCTTTGATGTAATTAAAAAAATTTGTAAAGGCAATAAACAAATAGACCAATTAAAAATTCCCGGTTTACTCTTAATCGACACCCCTGGTCATGCTTCTTTTACCAATTTAAGAAAACGTGGCGGTTCTTTAGCCGACATAGNCATCTTGGTTATTGATATTAATGAAGGACTTAAACCCCAAACTCTAGAATCCATTGAAATCCTTAAGCATAATAAAACCCCTTTCATCATAGCTGCTAATAAAATGGATTTAATCCCTGGTTTTCAATCTAAAGACTTATCTCTGTTACAAAATATTGAATCCCAGCCTGATAATGTTAATCAAGTTTTAGAATCTAGACTTTATGACATAGTTGGAAAACTAACTGAACATAATTTAGATTCTGAAAGATTTGACAGAATTGAAGATTACACTAAACAAATAGCTATCATTCCGATTTCTGCTAAAGCAAACATTGGAATCCCAGAATTATTGTTAACGCTTACAGGTCTAGCTCAAAAATTCTTAGAAAATCAGTTGAAAGTAGACCTAGAAAAACCTGCTAAAGGTGTTGTTCTAGAAATTAAAGAAGAAAAAGGCTTAGGAAAAACTTTGGATGTTATAATTTATGATGGAAAAATAACTAAAAAAGATTCTTTAGTCATAGCGGGCTTAGAAAAACCTTTAACAATAAAAGTTAGAACCCTTTGTCAAGAAGATAAAAATAAAAAGCATGTTTCAGTAGATGAAGTGAAAGCCGCCTCTACTTTAAAGATTATCCCAAGCGATTCTAAAGGTATTTTTGCAGGCATGCCCTTTGAAGTTGTTACAGATTCTACAAAAGAAAAAATAAAGAAAGAAATCCAAGAACAAGTCGAAGAAGTTTTAATTGAAACTGATAAAGAAGGCGTAATAGTTAAAGCTGATTCTCTTGGAAGTCTAGAAGCTCTAATTTCTTTATTAAAAGAAAATAAAATCCCCATTAAACGAGCTTCTTTAGGTAATGTAAATAAATCTGACTTAGCAGAAGCTACAGCAGAAGAAAATCCCATTTACAAAACAATTTTAGCTTTCAATGTAAGGACTGAAATTGAAACTAAAAAAACTAAAATCATTCTACACGATGTTATTTATCAAATCATTGATGATTATCAAGAATGGAAAGAAAAAGAAACTAAGAAAGCTGAACAGGAAAAATTAAAAGATACAATTAGACCTGGAAAAATGGTTATCCTTCCCGGCACTATCTTTAGACAAAATAACCCTGCCATTGTTGGAGTTGAAATCTTACAAGGTTCTATTTGCGCTGACTGTCCCATAATGCGGGATGATGGCTTACGTTTAACTAACATCAAAAGCATCCAAGTAGAAGGAGAAAATGTCGACAAAGTAGAGAAAGGCAAACAAGCCGCCATCTCTTTACCAAATATAACCGTGGGCAGACAAATCTTTGAAAACTTTACCTTGTATACCGATGTCCCAGAGACGGATTTTCGGAAATTAAAGGAAATGAAAAACTATTTAAACCCCGATGAGGTCAGTTTGCTTAGAGAAATAGCTCTAATAAAACGTAAAAAAAATCCATTGTGGGGGGTTTAAATGCCAGAATTAAAACTAGTAATTAACAATAAAGACGGAAAATCTTATTCAAAAACACTTCCAGATAGTTCTACCCTAATAGGTAAAAAGATTGGAGATTCTGTTAATGGAGATTTAGTCGGGCTTACAGGTTATGAATTGAAAGTATCTGGAGGAAGTGATAACTCTGGTTCTCCAATGAAACCTGGTTTAGATTTAAGTGGAAAGAAAAAAATTTTCGCTAAAGCCGGACTTGGAATTAATCCTAAAAACAAAGGAAATTATATAAGAAAAACCCTTGCCGGCAATACAGTACACGAAAAAACAGCCCAAGTTAATTTAATTGTTACTCAAAAAGGAAAGAAAGCTTTAAATGATTTACTAGGTAAGAAAGAAGAAACTAAAGAGGGTAGTAAAGCTGAAGAAAAACCTGCCAAAACTAAAGAAGAACCCAAAAAAGAAGTAAAAGAAAACAAGGGTGAACAAACTGAAAATAAAAACGACTAGTGCAATTATAGGAAAATTAAAAAAATCCAATAGTTACGACGGTATGGACCGACCTGTTTTTATAAGCCTCTTCAACGTTAATGATCCTCACAAAACAGATAAAGCTCCTAAAAAAAGATATGACTTTAAAGAAGGCGTCCATAAAATTATCCTTACAAATTTAGAAGTAGATTATCTTCTAGCTGGACACGATATTTTAATTAATAATTTATCTGAAATAGAATTCAAACAGAATAAAGAAGGCCACCTACACATTACAGGCAAACAGAAGCTTTAAAAAACAACTTTTTCTTTAAATATTTATGGCCGATAAGAAATTACAACCTGAAATCTCTATTGGATTAATTGGACATGTAGACCATGGCAAATCCACTTTAGTTGAAAGACTTTCTGGTAGATGGACCGATACCCATTCTGAAGAAAAAAAGCGTGGAATCACAATTAGATTGGGCTACGCTGATACTGTTTTTGTAAAGACTTCAAAAGGATTTACTACAGAGGTTCAAGCTAAGGGGGATAAATTAAAATACGAAATTCTCAGGAAGATATCTTTCATTGACGCTCCGGGTCATGAAACTTTAATGGCAACCATGTTATCTGGAGCTGCCATCATAGACGGAGCTATATTATTAATATCTGCAAATGAACCCTGCCCCCAACCTCAAACCCGAGAACACCTAATGGCTTTAGAATTAATTGGAATTAAAAATATTATAATTGTTCAAAATAAAATAGATTTAGTTGCCAAAGAAGAAATAAAAGAAAATTATAAACAAATCCAAAAGTTCATTAAAAGCACTATTGCAGAAAAAGCTCCAATCATCCCAATTTCTGCCCAGCATAACATTAACATTGATTTTTTAATAGAAGCTATAGAAAAGAACTTCAAAACTCCTAAGAGGGATTTAACCAAAGACCCTTTAATGCTAATAGCTAGAAGTTTTGACATCAACAAACCTGGAAAATCCTACACCGATTTAGTTGGAGGGGTTTTAGGTGGAGCTTTAAGACAAGGTAAATTCAAAGTAGGAGACGAAATAGAAATTTCCCCTGGTTTAAGATTAGAAGAAAAAGGTCAAGCCACTTACAAACCCATTAAAACTAAAATTACCGGAATTGTTTCTGGAAATGAAAGATTTAAAGAAATCACTCCCGGCGGTAGTTTAGGAGTTCTAACAGAATTAGACCCCAGTATTGTTAAGTCTGATACTTTAGCTGGAAACCTAGCTAGTTTACCTGGAAAATTACCCCCTTTGCACTCTTCTCTAAAATTAAAAACAAAATTAATCAAACGTGTGGTTGGTGTAGAAGAAAACCTAGAAGTCGAACCTATTAAAAAAGACGAATTATTAATGTTAAATGTAAATTCTGCTGTAACAGTGGGACAAGTCGCTAATTTGGGTAAAAATCAAATTGAATTAAATCTAAGACTTCCAATATTAGCTTCTAAAGAAGATCATTTCGCAATTTCGAGAAGAATTGGTTCAAGATGGCACTTAATCGGGGTTGGAGAATTGGTTTAATCCCCATTTCTAATTTTTGCAATACTCTTCAGTTTATCCCCTTCTTTTAGTTTAATTAATCTTACTCCAGAGGTACTTCTTCCAATTGTAGAAATATTACTTACTTGGGTTCTCATAATAATTCCTTTCTCCGTAATAAATATAACATCATCTCCTTCCTTAACAGTAACAGCTCCAATAACATCCCCATTCCTTTCCAAATTCTTAATATTAATAACACCTTTTCCCCCTCTTCTAATTAATCTGTAATCGCTTATCTTACTTTTCTTTCCGTAACCATTTCTACAAGCTGTTAATAAAGTCAAATCATCTCTAGCCACTGCTAAATTTACAACCGCATCCTCTTTCCCAAGTTTAATTCCCCTTACACCAGATGCATTTCGACCCATACTTCTTACATCATCTTCACTAAACTTAACCGCCATTCCTTTTTTAGTAGCTAAAATCAAATTCAACTCACCATGAGTATAAATCACATTCACTAGTTCATCTTTATCTCTTAAATTAATACAATTTACTCCACTTTTTCTTGGTTTAGCAAATAATTCCAAAGAAGTTTTTTTCAATAGACCATTTTTAGTCACAAACATCAAATAACCTTTACTAAAGTCCACCATTGGCATTACTGCACTAATAATTTCCCCTTCTTTCANCTTTAATAAGTTCACAATTGCTGTTCCTTTACTATATCTTGAACCTTCAGGGATTTCATATCCTTTCAACCAATACAACCTTCCCAAATTTGTAAAGAATAATATTTGACTATGGGTACTTGTCACAAACAAATCATTTAGAAAATCTTCTTCCTTAGTTCCAGTACCTTTCATACCTTTTCCCCCTCTTCCTTGGGTTCTATAAGTATCCAAAGGCAATCTTTTAACATAACCAGAATTAGTAACGGTAACTACAACATCTTCTTCTTCAATAAGGTCTTCCCTACCCACATCCACATATTCATTACTAATTTCTGTTCTTCTTTCATCCCCGTATTTATTTCTAATTTCTATTAACTCTTTCTTAATTATATCAAATATCTTAGTCTCACTTTCTAATATTTCTCTTAATTCTTTAATCCTTTTAATCAATTTATCATGTTCATCTATAATCTTAGAAGTTTCTAAAGAAGTTAATCTGGATAACCTCATTTCCAAAATAGCTTCTGCTTGTTTCTGGCTTAATTTAAATCTTTTAACCAATAATCCTTTAGCTATCTCTGGAGTTTTAGAATTTTTAATGGTTTTAACAACTTCATCAATATGACTTAAAGCCACTTTTAATCCCAATAAAATATGGGCTCTTTCCCTACTTTTCTCTAATTCATACTTTAATCTCTTTACAGTTATCTCTTTCTTATGTTGAATATATAATATAACTAAATCTTTCAAAGTTAAAGTTCTAGGCTCTCCTTTAACTAAAGCAATAACATTTATTCCAAATGTGGTTTTAAGTTGGGAGTATTTTTGTAATTGATTCAAAACAATTTCTGCATTAGCCTCTTTCTTTAACTCAATAACAACCCTCATTCCTTTTCTATCAGATTCATCTCTTAAATCCCTAATACCTTCTACTTTTTTGTCTTTAATCGCTCTTGCAATCTCTTCAATAAGTAAAGTTTTATTAACCATATAAGGAATTTCAGAAATTATAATTCTATTCTTAGCCTCTTCAACTTCCGTTTTAGCAAGAACTGTAATTTTACCTTTTCCAGTTTCATATGCTTCTCTAATTCCTTGAGTTCCTGCAATAATGCCTCCCGTTGGAAAATCAGGACCANGTATATGTTTCATTAACTCCGGAATTGTAATTTGAGGGTTATCTATTGCAGCTATAACCGCATTCACACTTTCATTTAAATTATGTGGAGGAATATTTGTAGCCATTCCTACCGCAATACCCGTACTTCCATTCACTAATAAATTTGGAATACTTGCAGGTAACACAACCGGCTCTTTAACACTTCCATCATAGTTTGGAATAAATTTAACAGTATCTTCATCAATATGTTTTAACATTTCTCCAGAAATCTTAGCTAATCTTGCTTCAGTATATCTCATAGCCGCAGCTGGAAAGCCTTCAATACTTCCAAAGTTTCCATGACCTTGAACTAAAGGAGCTCTTAAAGAAAAGTCTTGAGCCATTCTTACCAAAGCATCATAAACAGACAAGTCTCCATGTGGATGATAACTTCCAAGGACACGTCCAACAATAAACGCACACTTCCTATAAGGTTTATCATTACTTAACTTAGCTTTATGCATCGCATATAAAATTCTTCTATGCACCGGTTTTAAACCATCTCTTACATCCGGTAAAGCTCTAGCTGTTATAACACTCATAGCATAATCTATGTAAGACTGCTTCATTTCATCTTCAATTAATTGAACTTTAATTTTCTCAGGCATTCTCTACACATCCAACACCGCTTCTTTTGCATGTTTCATAATAAACTCTCTTCTAGGTTCAACTTCTTCACCCATTAAAACAGAAAACATTTGATCTGCAATAGCTGCATCTTCTAATCCAATCTTTTTCATATACCTATTTTCAGGATCCAAAGTAGTTTCCCACAATTGATCCGCATTCATCTCACCCAGACCTTTATATCTCTGCACACTCAAACCGTCTTTTCCAAGTTCATTTAATAATTTTTCATATTCTTCATCAGAATAAACATAATGCACTTTCCTATCTTTAGTAATCTTATACAAAGGAGGCATAGCCACATGCACATGTCCATTTTCAATTAAAGGTTTCATATATCTATAAAAAAAGGTTAACAATAAAGTACAAATATGATGTCCATCTACATCCGCATCTGCCATTATAACAACTTTCTGATATCTTAANTTACTAACATCAAATTCTTCGCCAATACCACACCCTAAAGCCAATATTACAGGTTGTAATTTTTCATTTCCAAATACTTTATCCACCCTAGCTTTCTCAACATTCAACATCTTACCCCAAAGAGGTAAAATCGCTTGAATTTTTCTATCCCTTGCTCCGATACCAGTACCTGCAGCAGAATCTCCCTCTACTAAATAAACTTCACATTTACTAGGATCTTTTTCCTGACAATCTGCTAACTTACCGGGTAAACTCCCGGATTCTAAAGCACTTTTCCTTCTAGTTAATTCCCTAGCTTTCCGAGCAGCTTCTCTAGCTTTAGCAGCCCCAACACTTTTAGCAATAATTAATTTAATTACCGAAGGATTTTCCTCAAAAAAGATATTTAATTTCTCAGCAGTCACAGAATCCACTATACCTTTAACCTCTGAATTCCCTAATTTAGTTTTAGTCTGACCTTCAAATTGTGGTTCAGGAATCTTAACAGAAATAATCGCAGTTAATCCTTCTTTAACATCCTCTCCACCCAAACTTATTTTATCTTTAGTATTTTTCTTAATATAACTATTAATTACCCTTACTAAAGCAGTACTAAACCCTGTATAATGGGTCCCATGCTCAATAGTATTAATAGAATTTACATAACTAAAGATCCTTTCATTATATTGATTATTATATCCTAAAGCAACTTCAACTCCAATTCCATTATCATTTTTCTCAAAATAAATAACATCATGAATTCCTTCTTTATTCTTATTTATATCTTCTACAAATTCTTTAATTCCACCTTCAAAATAAAATTCTTCATCTTTGCCATTTCTTTCATCTTTAATCCCAATTTTAATCCCTTTATTCAAATAAGCTAATTCTTTTAACCTATTAACTAAGATTTCATATTGAAAATCAATAGTCTCAAAGATCTTCTCATTTGGTAAAAACGTAATTTTAGTTCCTGTTTCTTTTGTTTTCCCATTAGTCTTTAATTTAATAATTGGTTTTCCTTCTTTATATTCTTGGTAATAACTATTTCCTCCCCTTTTCACTTCTATTTTCAACCATTTGGATAATGCATTAGTAACTGAAATACCAACTCCATGCAATCCTCCAGACACTTGATAGGTTTTCTTATCAAACTTTCCCCCTGCGTGTAATTTAGTTAACACAACCTCCACAGCTGGAATTTTTAAAGTTGGATGCATATCTACTGGAATACCCCTTCCATCATCCTCCACAGTTACACTTCCATCTTTATGCAAAACCACTCTCAAACTTTTACAATGCCCAGTCAAAAACTCATCTATAGAATTATCAATTGCCTCATATACTAGATGATGTAAACCCCTTATTCCAACGTCTCCGATATACATACTCGGTCTGGCAACCACTGCATCTAATCCTTCCAAGACTTGAATGTTTTCCGCACTATATTCTGATTTTTTAGTCATATCAAAAAACCCCTAAGATAAAGTTTACAATTTAATTTCAAGATTAGTTATTTAAAAGCCTTTCCCCTGTGAAACCCCCAAATTCAAGCACTACAAGCCCCCTAATAGCAATTTAAAAAAAATTTACAGAAACTTTTATAAAGGATAAACGCAATTTTTACCTTAAATGAAGATTATTTTAGACACCAATTTTCTTGTCGACTGTGCTAAATTCCACATCGATTATCAAGAAGAACTAAAAGAACACAACTTATTTGTCTTGAATAAGACTTTAGATGAGTTAGAAAAACTTATAAACCAAAAAAAAGCAAAATATGCTAAGCCTGCCTTAGAAATCTTACAAGAAAAAGGAATTAAAATCCTAAAAACTCGTAAGAAAGGCTCTGTGGATGACATCCTAACCCAACTTAAAGGTTATGCCATTGCCACTGCAGATAAAAAACTCAAAAACAAAATAAAAAATAAAAAAATATTTACCATAAGACAAAAAAAATATATAAAATGTTTTACGAACTAGAACTTCAGGACCATATTCGAATTCCACCTACAGATTTTGAAAGCTCTGATTTAAAATCCATCATCTTAAAAAATCTAAATGAAAAGTTTGAAAATTTCATTTCTAAAGAGGATGGAATTGCCATAGCAGTTTCAGATATTAAAAACATAGGTGAGGGTGTTATTATCCCTGGAGACGGAGCTGCTTTCTATGAAACTACTTTCAATCTATTAGTTTTCAGACCCGAAATTCATGAATTGATTTTAGGAGACATTACTGAAATAACAGATTTTGGAGTTTTCTTCAACATGGGTGCTATTGACGGCATGATTCATTTATCTCAGACTATGGATGATTATGTTTCCTTATCTAAAGTAGGGGTTTTAACTGGTAAAGAATCTAAAAGAGTTTTAAAACCCGGAGAAAGATGCCGATCTAGAATCATAGCTGTATCTTACAAGGAATTAAATAATCCTAAAATCGGATTAACTATGAGACAACCTTCCTTAGGTAGTTTAGCTTGGATCAAAGAAGATAAAGAAAAAGCCCAAGCCGCTGATAAAGGAGATAAAAAATGAACAGAGACATTCGTCATTTAAATATCCCAAGAACTTACCAGGAGAAACAAAAAGAATAGCTTTTTGGTGAAGCTTTTCTTAAAAAATTCAAATGAAAAAGAAATACTGTAAAAACTGTAAGATTTTAGTGACCGGCACTAATTGTAAGGTCTGTGATGGTACTGATTTCTCAGATAACTTCCAAGGTAGAATGTTTATAACTGATGCCAATAAATCTGAAATCGCTAAAAAACTAGAGATTAAACAACCTGGAGAATACGCAATTAAAGTAAGATGAAAAAACTAAAAGAAACCCCTTCTCCATTAATAAATCGAACAAGAGTAGAATATGAAATAGAACATTTTCAAAAATCCACCCCTAAAAAGGATGATTTAAAAGCTCAATTAGCTAAAGAATTAAAAACTCAGGAAGATACAATCCATGTTAAACATATCTTCTCTCATTTCGGTTCATCTAAATCCAAAATCATAGCAGACATTTACAAAACTAAAGAGGATTTAAAGAAATATGTCAAAATAAAGAAAAAGAAAGTTGCAGAGGGTGAACAACCAGCAGCTCCTGCACAACCAGTTGAAAAAAAGGAAGTTGCTCCAAAGGAAGAGAAAAAAGAAGCTCCTAAGGAGGAAAAGAAATAGTTTTTGATTAAACTTTTCTTAAAAGTTTAGATGGCAAAGAAAAAAGTAAAGAATAAAATTCCAAGTAAAGTTTGGACAAAGTATAAAGTAGAAGGCGACACTTTAACTAAATCAAAAAACTGTCCCAGATGTGGACCTGGTTATTTCTTAGCAGACATGAAAGATAGATATTATTGTGGCCATTGCCGCTATGTCGAAATAAAACCAAAACAAGAAAAGAATTCTAAATAATTTTTAATTTAGGTATTAGAAACACAAACTATTTAAATCTCAAGATATTGTGGTAAGTGTATAATGGTATAAACCAAATGGCAAATAAAATACACTTTTGGCAATTCCCAAAGAAAGAAATCTACATTTTATTGGATAAGGAATTTAGAAGACTATTAACAGAAAAATCTATGACAAATAGCAATTCTAAAAATTATTATCAACTTTCTTTAATCATAAATAAACAATCTCAAAAGTACAATCTTCAAACCAAATTTAATGGAGGAGATATCAAGAGGTGGATCCGAGGAAAGAATAAGGATAATAGAACTGATATAGTACATCCAAAATTTATGCCCTTATGGGTTCTTTTAGAACTTAATAAACTTGCTAAAATAGATTTGAAAGAAATAGAAAAGCATATTATTGGTTATAAGTCTGGCTTAAGGGGAAAAATAATCATTAATCCAAGATTACCCATAAAAATCACTCCAGAATTTGATAGCTTAATAATCCATTTATTTGCAGATGGGTATGTTAATAATAAAATTAGTTCTCCAAATTATTGCCAAAAAAACAAAGAAGATAGGCAATTATTTATTGATAAATTAAAAAACACTTTTGGTGATTTTGAAGAAACATTAGTTGAAAATAAAACGATAAGATTTCCAAAAGCGATAACAAGAATTTTATCTCAGTATTACAATATCCCTTCGTACTTGAGCAAAAAAGCAGTTATTCCAAGTAGAATGTTAAGTAGAAATAAAAGTTACAAACTAGTCTGCATTATAGCATTTATACTTGATGAAGGAAGCATTAATGATGGCCTATATTGCTTCAATACAAACAAAATCTTAATTTCACAAATAAGGAACTTGTTCAAGGAATGCGGCTACGAGTGTAATCCCTTAAGATACGGATCTGGAAGTTATTGGTTTGGTATGAAAAATAGATTTATTAATCAATTTTATGAAGATGTTATAAGAATTCAAAAAAAATATCCAACATGCAGTTTAGGCTCAAAACACGAAAAATTACACAAGTTATATATAAAACCACGTTCTGGAAGATAAATCAAATATCATAAATTTTTTAAACACATTTATTCAAGATTTTAAAAATGGACAATAAAAAATTAGGAATTATTTTAATAATAAATTGTATAATATTTAGTTTTATTATTTACACTTTCAATAACTCATTAAATGCCCAAACAGAAACCGCTTGTTCCTGTACAGAAATGCTAGACGCAGGTTTTTGTCCCCATCAAAAAAGCACCCATTGGCAAACTTATTTAGGAATAATTTTAATAAGTGCCATAACCGCCCTAGGATTTTATCTAATCTTTTTTGAAAAATCCCAAAAACATATCTTATCCACATTAGAAAAACAAAAACAATTAACTTCAGAAGAAGAGAAATTTAATATCTTATTAAAAGGATTAAACCAAGAAGAACAAAAGATAATCAAAGCAGTTAAAGAACAAGGGGGCATAACTCAACAAACTTTAAGATTCCGAACAGATTTACACAAATCCAAATTAAGTATATTATTAGAACAACTAGAAAAGAAAGATTTAATTTATAGAAAAGAAAAAGGAAAGACAAAACAAGTCTTTCTTAAAATAACATTTTAAAATGGATTTTATTAAAAAATTTGAAAATAAAGTAAAAACTACAATAAAAGAACATAATTTATTAACCAAAAAAGATAAAATCTTAGTAGCCTGCTCAGGGGGCAAAGACTCCACAACAATTCTTTATTTATTGAACAAACTAGGTTATCATGTCGAAGGTTTAATTATAGATTTATTAATAGGAAGCTGGTCTAAAGAAAACTTAAAAAACGTAGAAAAATTCTGCAAAAAAAATAAAATCAAACTACACACAATAAACATTAGAGAAGAATTTGGTTATTCTATTTGTTACATCAGATCCGGAATCCAATCCAAAGTTAAACTCAACAACTGCACTATTTGTGGTGTAATTAAAAGATACCTATTGAATAAAAAATCCAGAGAATTAAAAGCCACTAAACTAGTAACCGGCCATAATCTAGATGATGAAGCTGAAAATTTACTAATGAATCAATTCAAAGGTAATCCTAAATTAAGCATTAACCTTGGACCCACTACTGGAACTTTAAAAGATAAAAGATTTGTAAAAAGAACAAAACCTCTTTATTTCTGCACCAATAAAGAAGTAAAACAATATTCTAAATTGAAAAACTTCCCCGTTCTTTACAAACCTTGTCCTTGTGCAGTTGGAGTCTTCAGAAAAGAGATGAAAGACATACTTATAGAATTAGAAAAACATAATCCAAATATAAAACTTAATTTAGTTAATAATTTCTTAACACTTCTTCCTTCCTTAAAAGAGAAATATAAAGATAAAACAAAGCTAAGATATTGTGATAATTGTCAAGAACCTAGTCGAAATAAAATATGTAAAGCTTGCAGTTTAATTAGAATCTTAGCAGTATAAACGGTCTTACTTTAAAATTCCTAACTTAAAGCCTTATTTTCATTAACAGTTTCAACCCTTAAGTATATATCTATAACAGTTTTTGTAAATAAAAATGACAAATAAAATAATTAAACTAAAAAATCTAAAATGCAAGTCTTGTAAAGATTTAATTGAATCCGAAGTAGCCGCTTTAAAGGGTATAAAAAGCATAAAAGTCGATCTAGTTAAAGAAGAAGCCCATATAGAATTTAATTCCCAAAAAATTAACTTAGAAGAAATAAAATCAAAGATAAATTCTTTAGGCTATTTAACTAAAAAAGAAAAAAAAGGTATAGCCCAAGGAATAATGTACGGTTTAATACCCCACATTGGTTGTATAGCCTTCATTATCGGATCCATTTTAGGGGTCACTTTGTTAATGAAATTTTTCAAACCTCTTTTAATGAATAGATACTTTTTCCATTGGCTACTTATCCTGGCCCTAATCTTTGCCACTCTTTCTTCAATCCTATACCTAAGAAAAAATGGATTACTCTCCTGGCAAGGGATTAAGAAAAAGAAAAAATATTTAGCTACAATGTATGGCTCAACCATTGGCATAAACCTTACCCTCTTTTTATTTATTTTCCCTCTTCTTGCCAATGTATCTATAACAGGGGCTGTTGTTTTGGAAAATCCCGGCTCCTTAAATGAATTAACTTTAAAATCCGATATTCCTTGCCCTGGCCACGCCCCTTTAATCACAAATGAATTAAAAACAATAAACGGGGTTATGGACGTTAAGTTTAGTTTTCCCAATAATTTTAATGTCAAATACAACGAAAAAACAAATGAAAGAGAAATTTTATCTTTGGATGTTTTTAAAGAATATCCTGCCCAAATTATTAATAGAGAACTTAAAAACACAGAAAAGATTCCAAAACAAAACTCCGTAGGATGTGGTTGCGGTGGAGGCCCTGGAGGGGGCTGTTGTGGCAGTTGTGGAGGATAGGTATATATCTTAATTAAATTTAATAAAGAAACATGAAAAAAACATACAGAGTAAGTGGAATGCATTGTGGAAGCTGTGCTATAAACATAGAAACAGAAATAAAAAAAGCTAAAGACATAGATTCTGCAAATGTAGATTTCACAAAAAAAGAACTTTCTGTTGAAGGGGACTTTACAGATCAAAGAATTGAAGAACTCCTTTCGAAAATTGGAGATTATGAAATCTTAAAAGAAAATGAAAAAGAAGGCATTGTAATTAGTAAAAAGCTAAAAATAATGNGTTTTATATTTATCCTTGTTTTTTTAATCTCTTTCCTTCCCTTATTCTCAAGTTTAAATGAATCCCTACTTTCTTATTTAAAATTAATATGGTGGGCTATCTTACTTGGTTTAGTTATTGGTGGTTTAATAGATTATTTTGTTCCAGAAGAGTTTATCTTCAAATACTTAGGCAAAAAAAAGAAATCCTCTTTATTATACGCAGTCCTAGCCGGATTTCTAATGTCCGCATGTTCCCACGGAATCTTAGCTATTTCCATGCAATTATACAAAAAAGGCGCTTCTATACCAGCCGTTATTACTTTCCTTTTAGCTTCACCTTGGGCCAATTTACCTGTAACAATTTTATTGTTCACTTTTTTCGGAATCAAAGCTTTATTTTTCATCTTAGCAGCCATGTTTATTGCTTTACTCACCGGATTTATTTTCAGAATCCTAGAAAAAGCCAATTTAATTGAACAATCTAAAGAAGTTGCTTTTAATGAAAATTATACCTGGACCAAAATTAAAAACTTCAAACTTAAAGAGAGTGTAATTGGAACTGCCAGAGGTTCTCTAAATCTTGCCAATATGGTCCTTTGGTGGATTTTAATCGGATTTTTATTCGCAGCTTTAATTAGAGCTTACGTCCCTGCCCATGTTTTCATGCAATACTTCGGTCCCACTTTCTCCGGATTACTATTAACTTTATTATTCGCAACAATCATAGAAGTCTGTTCCGAAGGTTCTGCTCCCATTGCTTTTGAAATTTTTAACAAAGTAGGAGCCTTGGGTAATCCTTTTGTCTTCCTTATGGCAGGGGTAGCCACAGATTATACAGAAATCGGTTTAATCTGGTCTAACATTGGTAAAAGAACCGCAATCCTCCTCCCCATTATAACCGTTCCTCAAATTGTCTTATTTGGATATTTATTTAATTTATTCTTATAGAAATTATAAACAAACCCAGAATTCAGTCCGAAAACCGAATCCTGGGAAAAAGAGGTGATATAACCTATAAAATCGAGAGGTCATATATAAAGCTTTCGGTAGAATACTACTTTAAAATAGTTACAATCTTTATTTGTCTTCACTCAAGGTAAAAACAATTTATTTAAATACTCCTTTTCCTTCTTAACAACAATGCAAGATAGAATCTATAATATGTTATTACAAGAAGATGAAATTACTTGGCAAACTATCATTTATGACCTAATTAAATCCGAAGAAATGGATCCCTGGGACATTGATATTTCTTTATTATCTAAAAAATACATAGAAACACTAAAAAAACTCCAAGAAATGAATTTCGCTATTTCAGGAAAAGTCATTTTAGCCTCAGCCATTTTACTAAAATTAAAATCTCATAAGTTAGTTGAAGAAGATATTGCTAGATTTGAAGATATTATAAACCCACCAGAGGAAGAATTCTTATCTGAATTAGATGCCGAAGACATGGGATCCTTAGAAGAAAATAAAATTATAGTCATTCCTAAAATGCCTCAACCTAGAAGACGAAAGGTCTCTTTACAAGATCTAGTTGGTGCTTTACAAAAAGCTTTACAAGTGGATAAACGCAGGCTTATACGCAGACAAGAAGCTTTAGATATCCCAGAAGTAACTATCCCTGAAAAAAAAGTAAATATCAATGATTTAATCACCCAAATTTATTCTAAAATTACCACTTTCTTTAAAACTAATAAAACTTTAACATTTACAAAATTAGTTGGAAGTGATAGAAGAGAAGATAAAATCGCTACTTTCATTCCTTTATTACATCTGGATCATCAAAGAAAAATAGATTTGCATCAGGAAGATCATTTTGGTGAAATTCATATAAAAAAAAGAGGTGATAATATTGAAAACCATAACTTACGTAAGTAAGAAGTCTTTAGCCAATATTTTTGGAATCTTCGGTTTATTTTCCGGACTTTTCATGGGACTTATGACTGCTTTTATTGGAAATGTTGGTGGAGCCATGATTGGATTTGTATCTACTACCTTTTCTGCAATTTCCATAATAGTTATGCCCATTTTTTATAGCGGAATTGGTTATATAAGTGGTTATGTCTTTGCATCCATCTACAATAAAGTAATAGTTCCGAAACTTGGTGGGATAGAAATAGAACTTAGATAGGTTTTGATGAAACTTTTCAGAAAAGTTTCTTTTTAACTAGACTTGGGATAGATAACAATTCTTCTTTCCCATTTTCCATATTTTTTAATTTAACTTTCTTTTTCTTTAACTCATCCTCTCCAATAATTAAAACATATTCAATACCTTTCTTATTAGCATAATCTAAATTCTTAGAAATATTTCTACCAAGTAAGTCCACTTCCACATTAAGACCCTCTTTTCTTAACTTCTCTCCAATATCCAAACATTCATTAAGAGTATTAATTGGAATAATTAAAATTTCAGTTTTACTTTTTAATTCAGGTATTTTATTTTTAACAAATAAACCTAAAACAATATCTCCCATAGCATAACCTACTCCAGGAACTCCTGCTAAATTATCATACCTTCCTCCTCCAGCTATAGCTCTAAACTTACCTTTTCTATCAAAAGCTTCAAATATAGTTCCAGTATAATAATCAAAACCTCTCATAACACCTAAATCTAATTCTACATATTTACTTACCTTATATTTTTTTAAAATAGAAAATAACTCTTTTAATTCTTCCAAACCTTCACTTTTAACTTCGATTTCTTCTAACCTTTTAATCTCAAAAAATTTAAACAAATCTTTAATTTGCAAATCGCTTAGTTTTAACTTCTTAAGTTCTTTTTTTAATTCTCCTTCTGAAAGTTTATCTTTTTTATCTAATACTCTACTTACTTCTTTAACGTTTTTAACCATACATTCCTTAAACATATCTTCCATTAATTTCCTATTACTAATTTTAATATAGAAGTTTTTTTCATTTAACTTAAATTCTTTTAAAATATTAATCAAAGTCACAATAACTTCCGCATCTGCTTGCATTGTTTTGCTTCCAAGATAATCTACATTTAATTGAAAAAATTCTCTATTTCTTCCTTTTTGTAATCTTTCATATCTATAACACTGCGAGATAGAAAACCATTTAATTGGCTTCTTCAAATCCGGCTTAGCTTTAATCATTCTCGCTATACTGGGAGTAGTTTCCGGTCTTAACGCCACTTCTCTTCCTTTTTTATCTTTAAATCTATAAATTTGCTCTGGAATTTCACTTCCCGATTTATTGTAAATTTCAATATTCTCCAAAATAGGCATATCTATTTCCTCATAACCATATTTCTCTACAATTTTCTTCCAGATATCAAAAATATAGCTTATTTTTCCTTTCTCTTCCGGATAAAAATCTCTAAACCCTTTCATTTGAAAATGGGTGAATACCGGGGCTCGAACCCGGACCTAGAGCTTTCTGCTTTATAAACCACAGGCTCTCGTGGTACCCTTCCACCATATCCACCATACCTCCAACTATTGGTTGAACATATATAAAAGTTTTGAAGAAAATTCTGTCTAATAAAAGCTAAAGAATTACTAACAATGAATACAACCAGCATTCATTCTGCTTTTTTCCTCAATACTANTTTCCATACTCTTAATATACTCAAAATCCATATATAAATCTTGTGATTATTAAACATTTACATTTTTACTGATTTCAGGATAGCTAAATTTCCATTTTTTTATTTTATTCAAATGTTTTGAATTACTCCAACCAATCAATTTTAAATATTTCTCCAACCTTTTATAACCATTAAGATGTATATGCCAGTAACCAGCCTTCCCTTGATACACATATATATGACGAGTGTGTCGTTTTGACGTTTGAATTAAATAGAACGATATATTAATTTATTTTAACAAAAGAAATCCCATAATCATCCAAACCCTTATATAATACCAAATCTTTTATTAAAAAATGCCAGTTAAAAGAAGAAATATTTTCTTAGTCTATTTATTCATGTTTATAACTTTTGGAATTTACGGAATCTACTGGTTAGTTTCAACAAAAAATGAAATGAATGAACTTGGAGCGGAAATTCCAACAGGTTGGTTATTAATTGTCCCTATCGCAAATTTATTCTGGATCTACAAATATTGTGAAGGTTTTTCAGAAAAAATAAAGAAAGATGGTCATCCAATAATGTGGTTCATTCTTTATTTATTTGTAGGAATAATTATGCCTGCCATAGTTCAACATGAATTAAATAAACTAGCACCTCAACAACAAAAACCAGTTCAAAACAACACTAAAGCTTCAGCTTAACTCTTTTCCCATCATCCATTAATAAAATTTTATCTTCTTTATAACCCTCTTCCATAGCCAATTCTTGCATAAATAACTGTTTTTTTCTACCATCATGTGCAGGCATTATATATTTTGGCTTTAAAATTGCTAACATATCTCTATGATCCTCTCTAGCCGCATGCCCACTTACATGAATATTAGTAAAAATCCTTACTCTATTCGCTTTTAATTTATCTTCTAATTTCTTCCTATTTTCAACATTAACAGGATCTGGAATTACTCTACAAGAAAAAATAACTTGATCTGCCGCTTCAAATCTAAATGGAAGTCTACCATCTGTCATTTTACTTAATNCTGCATCTGGTTCTCCTTGATTCCCAGTAGCTACAACCACATATTTGCTTCTTTTCTCCTTTTCTAACCTTTTTAACCTGGCTTTAATCTGTCTAGCATAAGCCACAATTTCCACTTTTTTGCTAAAATCAACTAACCCACATTTTTCCGCAGCCTTAGTATATTTCATCATACTCCTACCTAAAAATAAAACTTTCCGATTCATGACCTTAGCAAAATCTATAACACTTTTCAATCTCGCTAAATGACTAGCAAAAGTAGTTACAAAAACCAAACTTTCCTTAGTTTCTGTACCTAACATAACTTCCTTTAACATTTCTCTAGCCACTTTCTCGCTCGGTGTCTTCATTTCAAGGTCAGCATAGAGTGAATCTAAAATTAATAATATCACATTTTCATTTCCCAATTCTCTTAATCTTTTAAAATTTGGTTTCTTCCCAAGGACAGGAGTACTATCAAATTTAAAGTCATTCCCATACACAATAGTCCCATATTTACAATGTACCGCCATAATGGCTGTTTGTAAAGTACTATGGGTCATATTAATGAACTCTACTTCAATATTATCTGAAATTCTAACTTTAGAATTCACATTCACCACCCTTAAGCCATTTCTAATTTTAATTTTATCATCTTGCAACATTTGTTTAATAACTTCAATTGTAAAGGGCGTCCCATAAATTGGAGCTTTATATTCATCAGCTAAATGGGGTATAGCTGCAATATGATCTAAATGGCAATGTCCACATAAAATAGCTTTTACTTTCCCTTTCCAATCATTTATAACAGAATCATCCGGAACCGCCCCTAATTTAATCATTCCTTCTCTATCTAAGCTCTCTCTATCATTACCTTCTTCCTCATAGTTTATAATAGCTGGTAAGAATATACCCATATCAAAAATTATTACTTCATCATCAATTTTCAAAGCAGTCATGTTCTTTCCTACTTCACTATAACCGCCCACACTACATACTTCTATCATTTTATTTTCACTTATCTTATTTAGTATATATTTCTACTCTTTTTAAAACTTTGCTTAATTTAAATTATTCATATTTTAAATAATTCTTTCTCTTTCCTTTAAAAGATTTTAAGTCCGTACTCCAAGAATCAATTATTTCTTCAGGTTCTACTCCCTCTCTAATCCTATCTAAAACATACTCGTTCCCCATTACTAAATTAAATCCACTAGGAGCCATTTGATGCACATAGTCCTGAAATTCTATTCTATCTCTAAATAAATCTCTCAAACCACAAAACAAATAAATTCCAGTATCAAAAGGCCTATAATTATCCATATTATTTACTTTAATCCTTACACCATCACACACTCTCCCCACATATTTCTGAAATACTGGCACATGTTTTTCTTGTTTAAATCTAACACCTTCTAATCCATATCCCTTCATTTTTTCTTCCAATTTTTTTCCATCAATCCAAGGCGCACCAAGAAATTCAAAAGAAATCCTTTCACCATTTTCAACAATACCCACACCTTCAGAAATTCCATAATCTTCAGAACCGTAACTCCCTTCCCCAATGGGCCCAGTAGTAGGACATACAAACACACTTTCTACTTTAGGAATATTGGGGGAAGTTCCAACCCATTTCTTCCCAGTATCAACCCAGTTCATTTTCCTTTTCCAATTTTTTAATTCCACAACCGAAACATCTGCTAAATTATTATAAAATTCTCCATTGAAAAACCCAGCCAACTCTCCAAAAGTCATCCCATAAATATAAGGCGTTTGATGGTACCCTACTTCAGACACAAATCTTTCTTCTAAAATAGGCCCTTCTACTTTATTTCCATTTAAAGGATTAGGTCTATCCAAAACCACCACTTCTTTCCCATATTTTATTGAAGCTTCTAATGCCTGAGCTAAATTAGTTACATAAGTATAACTTCTCACCCCAATATCTTGTATATCTACTGCAATCACATCTACGTCTTCTACACTTTCTCTAGAAAATCCATTTGCACCCTCTTTAAATAAACTATACACTGGAAGCTTTCTTTTCGAATCTTCTCCATTTGCAATAGCTTCACAAGCTTCCACATCTCCACCAAGACCATGTTCAGGTCCATATAATGCTCTTAAATTCACATCCGAATGATTGTTCAATACATCAATACTAGATTCTAAACCACTATTTACCCCGCTTTTATTAGTCATTAACCCAACTTTTCTTCCATTCAAAACATCTACGACAGTATCTACATTATCAATCCCAAATTTTACACTTCTATCTAAAACTTCATTTTTATCTAAAGAAACAGGAATTGTTAATCCCAAAATACCTAAACCCATACATCCCAAAAAAGTTCTTCTTCTCATTTTGGCCTAAATACACTAATACCCTTAAATTGAGGAAGAGCTTCTAAATAATCTTTCAAAGGTACTTGAACAACTTTTCTATAACCTGAAGAAGCATGTCTTAAATAATCTTTACCATCAATTTTAGTTATAACTCCCATATGATCAAAATCTAAAAAACCATAATCCACATATAACCCTATCAAATCTCCCTTTTCTAATTTTGCATTCCCAACAAACTCACTTGGAATATAATGTACATATTTACTTAATACAGGCACAGTTGGTAAATATTTTGTACCAAAACCACTATAATCTCCACCTTTATTCATAATAGGCATAAAATTAAGATTTTTCCAAACAGACCTTGCATTTCCCACATCTCCTGTTACATCTTCAACATATTCAGGATTATTTTTAAGCCAAAAACTCAAATAATGATTCCTCTTAGAATAATCTACATCACCATCTTCATATCTCACTTTTTTAACTTTTTCAATAAAATCTTCTGAATCTTCAGCATGAGTTAAAGCCATCATATAATCTAAATATGTAAAACAATCCATTCCTTCCAGATTTACCACAAGTTTCTCTTTTAAACCAACATCTCCAATTAAAGTATGTCCTTCATAAGGTATTCCCAAAAATTTCCTAGAAATAAAATCAAATCTATCTCCAGAATCCTCATAATCTTTAGAATTTTTAATTAAAGAATCTAATCTTCCATTATTCCATTTTCCAAAATCTATATGACTCTTTACTTTATCTTCAAGAGACACAATGTTAACTCCAAACTTAGAAAAATCTAATTCTTCGACAGTCTCTCCTTTTCCAATTAAAAGCATGGAAGCTAAACCCCCTACTTCTAACAATTTTAACAAACCTTTCATTTCCCTGTTAACCTACCCTTTGGGTCTCTTAAAAAAGTCCCTCTCCAGTCACTCAAAATCTCAGAAGGTATGAATTCTTTTTCCCCATCCCCATATAATACCAAACGTGGAGAATATCTCCCATTGTCAGCAAAAAGTTGTGGATGATTTAATGAATTTTGAACATATTGATTTAAATCAGAAGTTCTTGCTGTTGTAGTCCTTAAAGAATCAAATTGACTTTCAAAAACATTCCATGTTCCATTTTTGAAATATTCCACCCATGCATGAGTCTTTTTATCAATATAACCAATAGCTAAACGAACATTTTTCTCTTCCCCACTACCCTCGACCAATTTAAGATAATTTGAAAAAGTAGCTTTTGCATATTCTCCACAATGGACATCTGTCTTTGAAAACATAGCATAACCACCTTCAGGTAAAGCCCTAGAAGCCATAAAATGTGCCGCAAGTAAATTTTCTTCTAAGCTTTCTACAGGCTTCATCCTTTTTTTATAGCCTTCTACCCAACAAACAGTACCAATCTTTTCATTCCCCAATTCATCATCTAAAGATCTATAATTTATTAAAGGAAATGCAAATTGATTTAGCACAAAAGCCATACTTCCCCCAATTAATGTATTTTTAAGCCATTTCATAAATTTTAACACAGAATTACCCTATATAAATATTACCCCTTAATAGAAGTAAATTACTCATAACAAATAGTCTTAAGATAATCAAATTTATCCCAACCTACAATAGTCTGAAGATTTGTACACCTAATACTATNCCGAGAACCATAACTATCAAATTCTTCAAGGGCTGTTTTTGGAATCTTCCCCGATAAAACAGCCTTATCTATTTCCCCAGTCAATTTCCAACGAATATAAGATTTACAACTAATATCATCTATCGGAGAAATAACACCCGATCTAAAAATAGCAAGAGGAAGCTCAAACTTATAAAGCAAGATCCAATCAGCCCTCTTAATATAATAACTACCATCTTTTTTAAGAAGAAATTCCACATCCCCTATAACTTGTTTATTTGTCTCATCAAGGTAAAATCTATTATCCACATTAATCAAAAGGTCTCCATCTTTAGTTTGGCTATATGTATAACCCCCATTTCCAATTAGATCAAAATCATTCATAACACTTCCATCTGATTTTATAAAAGACACCCCATCATATTTTATTAAAGGAACACCAGGACAACTTAAACAATATCCTGCATTTTTATCTTTTAACAAACCAGAATCCATATGTTCTTTTCTTCCCGGAAACTCTCTAAAAAAGAGATGGGGATAATTCGCCATATCTCTTAAACTTTGTGGATTTGAAAGTTTAAAATTACAAGCCTTATATTTAAACACCTTTTCCTTACTTATAAGTTCTGATTTTCCTATACATTGATCATTACTTATATCTTCTCCAAAATAAAAGGGAACATCATCACATTCCAAATCTTGAAGTGCAATAGCGTTAGTTCTATAATCAAAAGGATCAATAACTTTGCCTTTTAACGGCTCTAAATCCTCTTCTTTTATTTCATTACAAAGGCCATATCTTACAGTTTCTTCTATTTTTTTTATCAACGGATCATTTCGAGTTTTACATTCTCGTAAACGAGCCTTCCTGTCTAAATATATCTTAAAGAGGGTTTCAACACCCCTATAATAAACACTAGTATATTTATAATATTTTAAAGGGTCTTTTAAATCCTCTTCAGTAATAACTCCATATATTACTAATAAATGAGACAATCTCCAAGTCTTTCCAAAATCGGTAAGATGTCCTCCCCTTACAACTTCCATTATAGTATCAGGCCAATATACAGACTCATATCTATTTTTCACAATATTAGCCATAATTTTAGTATATGCTAATTTAGCATCTAAATCTTCAATAGTTGTCATTGACATTCTACCCATACAATAATTATCAAAATCCCTCTCCATACCCTCAGCTAAAACCCAGTCCATAGTTAAAGCCACATCTTCATCACTAAGTCTATTACAATTCAAAGCCCTTGAATCTGCAAATATATCCCGGATAAACTCCAAATCTTCTCTTATTATAGCATCAGACTCAAATTCAGATAAAGAATCAGCAACTTCCAAAACAGGTTTAGCTAAATCTACTAAATGTTCAGCCGGAAGAATTTTACTTAATTCTTTCAAATACCTTGTACCCATTTTTGCAACTTCAAGATCCACCCTTTCATCCTTTAACAAATCAAAAATAGATGTCAAAAATATTTCTTCATAGAATTCATAAACTTCCAATTCATATAAATTCAAATATTCTAACATTGACTTAGAAAAAATTAAATAATTCTTAATTCCCTCTGTACCAAAAGGAATATATCCAACTCTTCTTTTAATAATTGATTTTTGATCCACTAGCCAATCTGCACCCATTATTCTTATCAATAACCCAAATTCCTCTCCTATTGGATTTATAAAAACACCCCCTAATATTTCATCCAATTTTTCAACCTCCCAACTCAACTCATCCTGCGATATTATCTCTTCATTTTTATACAGAACTCTTGAAATAAAACTCCTAATTTCAGATTTCTTAGATTCATAATTCCCGCTTAATAACAAGGTAAAATAATAATCTGCAATTCTTTTATTAAAATCAAAAACAAGCAAATCCGTATCACCAATATAAAAATTTCTTCCTATAGGGCTAACAATTAAATCCAAAATGGGTAAAATGATAATTGGATCTTCGGTTTCCAAATCAGAATTAAGATCATCAAAAATTACACTAGATAAATCTAAAACAGTCCCCCATTCATCATTATTAGAATAATACTCCAAAACAACCTCGCACACACCCCATTTATTCTCCAAAGGCAAACGCTCTCTTTCATTCTTTGAGCAAAATCTTTCATATGCTTCAATGTCTAAACCTTCATAACCTGCAACATTAATCAGCTCAATAAGAGTTTCAAGAGAAATTTTATATAACTCTTGATTAGCCGAAGAAGGTAAAGAATCCAGATAAATTTGTACAATATCAGAATCTACTCCCAAAGAAGGAGATCTTCTTATTAATATTGATTTTAACAAATCCAAAAGATCTATACAACGAGATTCATAACTACATGCTCTCAATTTTTGACTAAATTTAGAAGACAAAACTTGAGAATTGAAACTGAGAAGATTAGATGAAATGGTATATCTCTCCACAATAAGTTTCTTTATACTATCTATATATATCTGTGAAGAACTTGATGTCAACTCATCTAAAAATAAAGAATGTTCTTTTAACTGAGCTATAAGTATCGCAACCACCCCCCTTCCTTTTATTTGTGCTATATCAAAAAGCAATCCTAAAATCTTAACCAATTTTGGCTTAAGATTTTCTTGAACATCGGGGTTAGTGATTAAAAGCATAACATTATTTGCAAAATATTCTAAATGAACTTTAATTAAAATCTCTTCCTGAGCTTCTATCTCTCCACAATTATTTCCCAATTCATGTAAACATTTCCAGCTAAAATATAACTTATCCAGCATCTCAATAGACAAATTTTCTACTTTAAAAGTATTAGAATAACTTACCAAAGTATCCACATCAAAAATAGTAGACTTGCTTTCCTTAAAAACACCAAAAGTAACAGGATTCTGTTCAGAATTAGTAGAAAACATATCTTTCACTGCAAATCCAGATCTAGAACCTCCATCAAGTGCGATTGCATCTTTACATCCAAATTCTTTTAATTTATTAGCTGTTTCTAAAAAACTAACTCCTGTTTTCAATAAAGTCCTCAAATCCGAAGTTCGTTTATCATGAACATTTATAAATAAAACATCACCTCCAAAACCCTTCCCTTCCTCAAGAACACAAATTACAGATCGACTATCTCTTGCTTCAGATTTTCTTTCAACTATCGAACTAGCAACTTCACCATCTTTTAACAACAATTTCCCTTGTAAAGCAAGAATTAAAGAAGATTCAGAATTATATTCATTACCCCTTATTATTGACGCTTTATTATTTATATCCACCTTAAAAATTCCCGAATTACCTACATCTCTAACATCGATATTTAATCCACTTAAAACATTCCCTTTCCAAATTGTAAGCTCTGAAGGCCCTTCCAGGCTATGGTAATTTCCCCCACTCATCAAAAATAAAGGTTTATAACGTTTATCTGTCTCATCCAAAGAATACAAAGGAAGTTTTTCTATTACTCCTCTAGCATTAAAAGGATTTATATATCCATGAGAATTAAAATCCAACAATCCAAACTGTAATTCCTCATTGTCTACAACATAAGATACAACTTCCCACCTTATATTATCATCATCAAAATTACCATAAGATAAAAAAGAAGAACCTTGAATTTCTTCCATCTCTCGAGAAGTTTCAACAGAAGAAAATGCAGTAGCAAAATAACGATAGTTTTCGGAAAACCATAAATATCCACTAGTATCCCTTACCAAATTTTTAATCTGATATCCTAAATGGGCCACAATCCCCGTTACACTACCAATAGCTCCAGAAACTTTAGACTTACCATATTCCAAGATAAAATTATAAACATTAAATCTCTCCAAATTCAAGTCTATGGTATCATCCCTTAATAAATAAATTCTTTCATTAAAATATTTTTCATCAAATTCATCATTAATCTCTAGTTTTTCTAACAACCAATAATAATCAAATTTCTCTATAGAAACCCCCCCTGCAAGTTTAGCAAGACCAATTGGAACAGATTCAACATCAGATTGCACTAAAAGACCTTCATCATATACTCCCAAAGTATGAACCAAAGAATATCCAAATACATTGTGGATTGTGTCTATTACTCTAGAATCTTCAATAACATTTCCATCTGCATCAAAAGCAGAATCCAAATGTCTAACCAAATCTAATTCATCACAGTCCTCACATTTAACCTCGGAAGAATAACCAAATTCATAATCAATATTTCCATCTCTATCCACATCATAACATACATTAAATTTACTTGGATCCGAATCAAAATAAACACCAAATCCATAATCCAACCTTTCTTGTATCTTTAATCCACTAACTTCAGAAATATCATCCCTTAATGCATAATACCAATTTACACTATTCACATCCACAACTCTATCTCCATCTACAAACCCTTCTATTTCCGATTCCAAATCATCTCCAGTTGCTAATTCAATAAAGAAAGACAATACTTTTCTAAAGGTTCCCTCTTCTTCAAAAACAATATTTTCTTCTTCAACACCTGATTTCTTCAAAACAGCATACACCATTTCATTTTCTATTTCTTCCAATTTATCTTTTCCAGATTTAGAATTCAAATCAAGATCTTCACCATTACTATTCCTAAGAGAAATAACCCTTTCATTTAAACCCCTACAAACCCCCATTCCACCAGCTTTCTCAATTTTTTCTCCAAAAGAAGGACATAAAACATTATCTTCATTTTCCCGATCGTAACTTCCAGGCCCATAAGACACTAAATAATCTACATCCCCATTAGTATCAGCATCGTAACTAACGGTGAATATGGAATTGTAAAAATTCAAACCAACTTTATTATTCAAACTCTGTTCCTTAATCGTATCTTCTTGATTATCTTTAAAAGAAAAAGAAATCAATCCAGTTGAATCAAAAACATTCCACTTATCTTTAGGATAATTTTTCTCCATATCTTGTGTATAAAGTTTCAACCAAACATATTCACTAGCCCCCACTAATGTCTTCCTTACACTATCAAATAAAGTTCCACTTGCAGGAGCTCTTGTTTTAGATCCCGTATATTTTGCCCAAAAATAAGCTATAGACCTTTCTGCATTCCTAGTTGTATCCTTAAGCATCTCATCGGTTTTAAAAATATCTCTCCTAGGACCTGCACCTTTATCCCACTCCCCCCAAGAAGCTCCTCCCCCTGAATGACAAGAATAAAATTCTGTAAGAGTATTAGCAGTAACAATTCCTTCATTTATCTGTTCAACAAATCCAGGAACCTGAACCGCCCTTAATTTATTTTCAGATTCACTTTCAGAACCAAATCTAATAGTCCCTCCTAAGGTATTTAATATATCTGAATTACTAGGATCGTCACTTATCCAACCATGTGTAATAAAAGCAATATAATCTAACGGTTCCTTAAAAGAATTAATCCTATTAATAATATCTGATTTTACTTCTAAAGGTCTTAAATAAATATCTTCTTCTTTATAACCTTCTGAAATTAAATTCTTTTTAACAGTTTCAGCAGTATTATAGAACATCTTATCTGAAGAATCATGAGCATTATACAAAACAAGAGCTTGTTTATCCTTTTCTATAACTTCCCTATCTTCACACATAGTCCCTTCTTCATCACATTCCCCGGTTGTAAACCCTTCAGAATCTTTACACCATTTTTCACCTTCAAACTGTTCATTAACTCCTGTAGGTGCAGGAACTCCTGGAGCCACATGAGTACTATCTGCACATTCCCACTCATCCACATTAGAAGGTACATTAACACCACCTAATGAAACAACAGGACCAACCGGAATTACAACAGGAGTATCTTCAACATCTTCAACTTCAGGACATACCCAAAAAGGAACCCCTCCTTTTGCAACATCCCAATTTTGTAAATACACAGGGCTACATCCATTAAAATCTACATTAGCAGGATTAAAATTTAAATTAATTTCAGAAGAGTCTATAACACCACCCTCATTAGCTTGTAAGGTAATACTTGCATCCTTTTTAATCTCAACTCTCTCAAAACTTGAATCATAAGGCTCACTTCTTCTTGCAGGAAATACCCATGCATTCCCACTTCTCAAACTAGAAGGATATGAACCTCCTCCAAATAAATCACTTCCCTCAACTCTCACACTATCAAAATCCGCAGATCTAATGGATTCCCCTCCACTACCTGCTACATGAAATGGAGCAGGTTTTAATTGCACAAG
>NZCA01000009.1 GCA_002688095.1 Nanobdellota archaeon | reverse complement strand
TACTTCTTCCCCTTCTGTAAAACCACTGATTTTAGTCACTAATTCGGGTAATCGGATCTTTCCAGCTTTAATATCAACATTACTCAAAACTTCTTTTTCACTTTTAATCCCCTTAATTATATCATTAACATCTTTCTCTTTTCCAGATTTTTTAAATTCTGCAGTTTTTTTATATAAAAAATTCGCTACTTTCTTAGGCACATTTGTTTTAGTAGCTTCCATTATTCCCTTTAATCCAGGACTTAAATTAACTTCTAAAACCAAAGCCCCCTTTACCCCTTCTAATAAATCTACAGCACAAATATCTGCTCCAACTGCTTTAGCTGCTTTAATGGCCGCATTTTCAGCAGCATAATCTAAATCGTATTTAATCCCAATCCCCCCTTGATGAATATTAGCTCTTATATCTCCACCCCTTCCCTTTCTTTTCATACAACTAATTACTTTATTTCCAGCCACAATTGCTCTTATATCTGTAGCCTCTGTCTCAATATATTCTTGTAAAATAACAGGTTGTTTCAAGCTTTCCAAGGTATCTAACATAGATTTAGCACTTGATAAAGAATCTGCACTCATAACACCCTTTCCTTGAGTTCCACTTAAAACTTTCATAATAATTGGATAATGTATTTCTTCCAATAATTTCTTTGCAGCTTTCATAGTTGCTGCTAAATAAGTTGTAGGAAATTTAACTCCTTTTTTTTGCAAAGCTAAACTTGTTAAAAATTTATCATGCGCGACCGTAAAACAATCTGTTTCTAAGGGCAAATAAGTATTTTTTCCACTTAAAGCAAAGGTTAAACTCCTTTGTAATAAAGCATAATTAAAACTTCCTCTGACATATATGCAGTCATATTCCTTCAAAGGTTTTCTTTCATATAAGACTTTCAATTCTTTACTACTTGCATGTATTTCTATTTTTCTTATATCTATTAAATCTACCTCACTAAATAATTCTTTAGCTTCTTTTGCGATTAATTCGCTACTCGTCCCCCCCAAACTAATAATTGCTAATTTCATTTATTAGGATCAATTAAAAAGCCATTTTTTAAAGCTTCCCTTCCAATTAAAAAATCATATTTCATATGTTTCCTATTGCTTAAATTTATCCTTACAACTTTTTTAACACCTTTAATCTCTATCTCCTCTTCAATAACAGGCCGTATACTCCTTCCATGAGCACTTCTATATCTTTTATGCTTCACAATAGGTCCCAGTTTTAACTTTTCTGCTAATTCTCTATCAATAGAACACCTTCTAGCACCCGTATCTACCCTTCCTAACACTTCATGTCCTTTTATTTTAACCTTTTCTACAAAACCAAGAATTTCCCTTCCCATATACCTTAAATTAATTTAAGTACTTTTTAAGCTTTTCTCCACAATATTTAAAAATGCAAAACACATGTTAGAAAGTATGAATAAAAAGCCATATCTTCTTATTTTAATCATAATCCTCTTAGTTTATTTGCTTTATTTAGTCCTTAAACCTCTCTTAACAGCCATTTTAGGCAGTTTAATCTTAACTTTTGTTTTTTATCGTATTTTCCTTTTCTTTAACAAAAAAATCAAAAACAAGTCATTTTGTTCAGCCCTAACTTTAATCTTAATTTTATTAATAATTGTAATTCCATCTATAATTGTTATTAATTCTCTTGCCCAAGAATCTGTAGGCGTCTATCATTCACTTAAATCTCATGATATAGCTTCTGTAATCGCTAACTATTTAGAATCTAGTCAACTCCAGGAATACATTAGCGCCGTTGTTAACAATGCTTTATTCTTTATAGTTAATTCCACATCAGATTTTATTTTATCCCTGCCCCAATTAGCTTTAACTTTTTTTGTTATTCTTTTCTTAACTTATTATCTTTTGAAGGAATCTGACGTTTTCATTTCCTACATAAAAAAATATATTCCTATTAAAGAAAATAAAAAGAATATTATTTTTGAGAAATTTAAAGTTCTAACCAGCGCTTTAATTTTTGGAACGATTTTAACAGCCATTATACAAGGTATTTTGGGTGGACTTGGTTTTGCTATCTTTGGGATTTCTTCTCCTATTTTATGGGGTTTTATGATGGCTATAGCTTCCATAATTCCTTTTTTAGGAACAGCTATTATTTGGTTGCCCGCGGGTATAATTCAATTATTCCAACATGATTATATAGCCGGAATAGGTATCCTAATTTTTGGAGGTCTAATTGTAGGGACTGCTGATAATTTTATTAAACCTAAATTAGTAGGTAAAAAAGCTAATATTCATCCCGCTATTGTTTTAATTGGAATTTTAGGCGGTTTAAATCTCCTTGGTTTTATTGGTTTAATTATCGGCCCCTTAATCTTAGCTTTAGCTATTGAATTGTTTAAGATGAGGGGTGAATTTATTTGAAATTAAAAGTTAAAAATATAGGTCTTTCTACCGGCGGTCCTTTAATAGCTATTCTAAACAAAGAAGATGCTATCAATCTAGATTTGTTTGCTTTGGATCGAGTTAGATTAAAAAAAAACAATAAAATCCTCTCCGCTGTAATTGATATAGCCGAAGACCACCAAATCATTCCCGGGTATATTGGTTTGTTTCAAGAAGTTGTCAAAAAATTAAAAACCCATAATAATGAAATTTTAAATGTGGCTCTACAAAAAAGACCTGCTTCTATTAAAATAATAAAAAGAAAACTTAAAGACGAAAAATTAAACTCCCAAGATTATAATCAAATTGTTAAAGACATTGTAGCTAATCGCTTGAGTGACACAGAAATTACTTATTTTGTCTCAGCCTGTTACACTCGTGGTATGACTTTAGACGAAAGTGCTTATTTAACTCGAGCCTTGGTCAAAAATGGTTCTCAATTAAAATTAAACAAAAAACCCATTTTAGATAAACATTCTATTGGGGGGATAGCTGGAAATCGTACAACCCCTATTGTTGTTTCCATAATAGCCGCTGCTGGTTTTACTATTCCCAAAACTTCCAGCAGAGCTATCACTAGTGCGGCAGGAACTGCAGATACAATGGAAGTTTTAGCTTCTGTCTCCCATCCCATTAAAAAAATATATTCCATAGTCAAAAAAACAAATGCCTGTTTGGTTTGGGGTGGTGCTTTAGATTTAGCAAGTGCAGATGATAAACTAATCAAAATAGAACATCCCCTTTCTTTAGATCCCAAAGGTATTTTACTCAGTAGCATAATGGCTAAGAAAAAAGCAGTCAACGCCACCCATGTTATTGTAGATATCCCTTATGGAAAAGAAGCTAAAATCTCTAAATTAGTTAATGCTAAAGATCTACAAAAAAAATTCACCCAACTTGGAAAAAAATTGGGGATGAAGGTAAAGGCCGTAATAACTAAAGGTGACCAACCAATAGGAAAAGGGATAGGTCCTGTTTTAGAAGCCATGGATGTTCTAGAAGTCTTACAAGGCTCAGGCCCTCAGGATTTAAGAAAAAAATCTCTTTTTTTAGCTAACGAATTATTCAAAATGGTTAATCATAAACCAGAAGCTTCAAAAATCTTAGATTCCGGTCTTGCCTATAAAAAATTCTTGGAAATAATAAAAGCCCAAGGTGGAAAAAAACCTAAATTAACCCTGGCCAGTTTCAAATATAATCTTAAAACCACCAAAGCTGGAAAAGTTTCTTATATTGATAATAAAGAAATAAACCACATAGCTAGAATTGCCGGAGCCCCCAATAATAAAAAAGCCGGAATTTACCTGCATGTTCGTCTAAATTCTAAAGTTAAAAAATCTCAAAGCATTTTAACTATTTATGCTGAAAATAAATCTAAATTAAATTTTGCTATAGAAGCTTTAAGGGATTCTGAAGTTGTTAAAATAAAATAGGTGTGATAAATACTTCCATTAAAGCAGCTACAAATAAAACCAGTATTGCTATAACTATTAAATCCAATGAATCAAAAACAATTTTCTTGAATTTATCACTTCCAAATTCATGTCTAATAACTGCTACAGAAATGATGCCCCCTGCCAATCCAGCTGTAAAATAGGCCAATATTTCTGGAATTCCATGCACCATATACCTCATCAACCCAATCGTCCCAACATGGAAATACCCTGTTAATTTACCCAATCCAGCATAATGGGTATAATTTGTAATATTATTTTTTACAAAACTTCCAACCGCAGCTGCAATTACAGAAGCATTCCAAGTCAAAATAAAAATCGCTCCTGCCCCAAATAAAAATGCAAACATAAGACAAAAGACCATTACTTTTAAATTATTGCTAAAGATCTGCATCACAAAATCGCTCCCAACACTAAACCCCACAACCCCCGCATTAATGCTTCTAATCGTTTCTAATTGTACACTAAACATATTCTGAACAGTTTCTTGAGGAAGTAAAACAAACCATGCTGAAAATGCCACAACATAACCCAAAAATAAGAATATTAAAACAGCTAAAGCTTTACTATGTTCTTTCAATAAAGACCCTTCACTTTTAGCCCTAACATCTTTCTCTTCTTCCATAGCTATCAGCATATATACTACCGGAATACTCGCAAACACAGTTAAAAATACCATAACTAAACTAGAATAATCCCTAAATATCCACAAGCTCAAAAAAACCGCTATAGAAGCATATAACAAACCTAAGAAAAACATTTCCCACGGTCTCCCTTCAGCTTTTTTGGGATTAATCAAACTTTCAATAACCATCTAATCTTTACTTTTTCTTCCTGCTTTAAATATTTTTGTATAAGAATTAAACAACCTCAAATCCAACATCTACAAAAGGTGTATCATATCTATCCTGACCAGGTTTTTCAATATATCTAACACGAACTTTATAATCTCCTTCAAAATCGGCCTGAGTTTTATAATTTAATTTTAAGATATCTCCAATGATATTTCCTTTACAATATTTACTTCCTTTACAAGTATGGAAATTTTGCCCTTCACAATCATCTTCTGTAGGCATGTATAATTTATTATCTTTGTGCAAACCCTTATCTGTAACAATCTCAAACTCCGGATCCACACAGAATCCATTAACTTTTACTCTAATATCTATTTTTTCTCCTGATTTAACACTCTTGGGATTTACACTTACTTCCGGAATCCCATTCTCCCGAGGAACATAACCTGTTAATTTTTCAAAATTTAAAGAAAAAACTGCAATAAGTACTAAAAATATTGCAGCTATAAATACATTGCTTATTTTCATTGTTCTTTAGGTTTAACTGTAAAGTACACATTTACAGAATCTTTAGTTTTTCTGTCTTTCCAGTAATAAATCTTGGCAAAATATTCTCCAGCCCATTCAGGTCTAGTCCTTTGAGTTACTGTAAAACTTCCATCACTATCTAATATCCTTTTATCTCTCTTACATACCTTAAATGCACCCACTCTCTCTGCTTTTTGTACAGCTTTTCTTCCACCACTACTTGTTATAGATCCATCTAGATTTTTACCTGAAAAATAGAATCCAACTTCTGGATCCACACACCCTTCTCGGGGCCTTATTTTAATGTTAATCATCTCTCCCGGCTTAACTTCTCCCGGAAATGCTGTGACCTCTGGGATTAAATTTCCGGTAACTCTCCCGGTAATTATATCAAAATTAAATCCAATTAAAGCTAACAAAACCAAAACTACAAATACAATCAAAATTTTATTTTTCTCCATCTTAACCTCCATTAATAGTAAAACTAGTTTTTATAAATTCTTCTTTACCATAATCAAAAACTTTAACAAAGAAAATCCCAGACTCGTCTTCTTGTGGCATCCAACTGGACATTGTTTTATATCTTGCTGTAAAAGGCTCACATACCTTTCTCATAGTTCCACCCCTATATTGGGTAGTTGCTCTTCTTAATTCAGAATCATCATAAATTCCTATAAATCTATTAACACACCCCCTTCCGGGATTTACTTGAATATTGATATTCTCTCCTGCATTCACAAATTTAGGAGAAACATCTATAGTGGTTCTTCCAAATCTAATAGCTCCAGCAGTCATATTTTCAAAATTAAAACCCACTAAAGCAATTACAAATAATGCAACAATGGTAAATAGAAAGAGGATACTATTATCTTTTTTAGAGGATTTCATATCCCCAAAAAGTATCTACACATATATAAAGTTTATTGAAAAGAAACTTTATAAGCAACATAATCTTTCCGTCCTATATGTCCTTTAACTCTATTTGTAAAAAAATAAAAAATGTAGAAATTCAAGGTGCTGAAAATATTGCCAAGGCAGGATTAAAGGCTTATTCCCTTAAACCAGGAAAAGAATCCGTAAAAAAATTAACCTCTTTAAGACCAACCGAACCCGCACTAATTAACGCCCTAAAATTTGCAAAAAAAAATTCAGTTCCTTCTGCTCTTAATCATTTTAAAAAATCTAAATTAAAAATTTCTGAATTAGGAGCTAAAAAAATTCATGGACTTATTTTTACTCATTGCCATTCTTCTAGTGTCATGTCTATTCTAAAAAAAGCTAAAAAAGAAAAAAGAAACTTTAAAGTTTTTAACACCGAAACCAGGCCCTTATATCAAGGCCATTTAACAGCTAAAGAATTAACAAAAGCTAAGATTCCAACAACAATGGTAATAGATTCAGCAGCAAATTCCGCAATTGAACACTCTTCTTTAGTTTTAATGGGAGCAGACGCAATTCTAAAAGAAGGTTCTGTTATAAATAAAATTGGCTCTGGTATGTATGCTCAACTTGCTTATTCACACAAGGTTCCGGTCTATATAGCTACAAATTCCTGGAAATTCTCCCTTAAAGATGTAAAAATTGAACAAAGAGCTTACAAAGAAGTCTGGAAAAATGCCCCTGAACATATTAAAATTAGCAACCCGGCATTTGAAAAAATAAATCCAAAATACATAACCGCAATTATTTCAGAATTAGGGATCTTAACTCCAAAAAAATTTATTAAGGAGGTAAAATGTCGCAATACTTAGATTTTGTAGATTTACATTACAAACCAAGTAGGTCTGATTTAATTTGTAAATTTAGGTTTGAATCATCAAAAAACATCTCAATAAAAGAAGCAGTTGGAAGAATAGCTTCAGAGAGCTCAAATGGAACATGGACGACATTGTCTACTTTAAAACCACATATTAGAAAAATCAGAGCTCGAGCCTTTGAAATAAAAAAACCATATGTCAAGATTACATATCCTTTAGAACTATTTGAACTTGGCAATATTCCCCAATTACTTTCCTCAATAGCCGGAAACATCTTTGGAATGAAAGCACTAAAAAATTTAAGATTGGAAGATATTCAATTTTCTAAAAAATATGTTTCTTCTTTTAAAGGGCCACAGTTCGGAATCCAAGGAATTAGAAAGCTAACACAAGTAAAAGAACGTCCTTTAATAGCTACCGTTCCAAAACCAAAAGTGGGGATGACAACCAAAGAATTTGCTAATGTTGCATATAGGCTTTGGACGGGGGGAGTGGATTTTGTAAAAACAGATGAGAACATGACTTCTCAACCCTTTGTCAATTTTTATAAAACAACCAGAGAGGTTCTTAAAATGCGGGACAAGGCCGAAAAAGAAACTGGAGAAAGAAAGTTTTTTTTAGCAAATGTAACTGCAGAAACAAATGAAATGGTTAAAAGAGCACATTTTGTTAAAAAATGTGGTGGAGAATTCATAATGGTTGATTTTCTAACAGCTGGATTCTCAGGATTTCAAACTCTTAGAAATGAATGTCAAAAATTAAAATTAGCAATACATCTTCACAGAGCACTCCATGGTTCAATGACTCGCAATCCAAAACATGGAATCTCGATGTTAACCTTGGCTAAATTAGCTAGATTAATCGGAGGAGATACTTTGCATATCGGTACGGTTATAGGTAAATTAGTTGGAAAAAGAGAGGATGTTATCAACTTAAAAGATTCTTTAAATCGAAGTTTGTATCATATAAAGCCCACACTCCCCGTTTCTAGTGGTGGACTCCACCCTGGAATAATACCTTATATCTTAAAAATGTTAGGCAAAGATATAATGGTACAATCAGGGGGGGGTGTTTTGGGCAATCCCTTAGGTGTAGAAGCAGGTGCTAAAGCCCTGAGACAATCTATCGAAGCAACATTACAAAAAGTTACATTAAAAATCTATTCTCAAAAACATAAAGAGTTAAGTGCTGCTTTGAAAAAATGGGGAACTAGTCAGCCGGTTTAATAAATCAAAATACTTTTTATTTAATGTATAGATATACTTGTTTTTAATCAGTCTCCTACCAATATATCCTTTTTTACATAATGTTAAAAGACGCCCTACACTTCTACCAGAGAGACGGGTATAAGTTTGAAACTCCTTCATCGTAAATCTCTTCTTTTGAAGCCCGTCCATGCTTAAGAATAAAGTCGTGAATTTATTATTCAAAATGTATTTTCTAAATTTTTTATCCTTGTCCTTGTGCAATTCTAATAAATTTAATTCCAAGATTTTAATAAAATTCTCCCATCTAGAAATGATCACTGCCCCTGCTCTGCCCTTTGCCGTTTTCCATTTTTTTATTTTAGATTCTTCCTTTGTCACAGTAGGCATATCCTTACAATAGATTTTCATTCCAATCCTTTCAAGACATTTCTTGTAATGTTCCCTCTCTTCTTTTTTAGAAGCACTTATTCTGACCATATAAACACATTTTGTTTTCTTCTTTACATTGATATTACCTTCTGCTGCCAGAATACCCCTAAGATAGCCAATCGAGAGTTTTTTATTTTTTTCAATTTTCTTTTTGGATAATTCAATTATATGTTTCAGCAACTTAGAGACAAGTGTATTGTATAATGCAAGGTGGATAGTACCATGCTCTGTCGTATTGTTAAATTCTTTTCTTAATCTAATTCGTTCTATTTTGATGTTTTCATTCTTTTCCCAAAAATCTTTACATTCTTTGATAAAATTTTTAGATTGATTTTTAATTGAAATTTCCAAATAGTTTCTTATTGGTAATCCGAGCTGTATTAAAAATTCTTTTACAGTTTTTATCACCCTTTCATTAGAATTAGCAAAAACAAAATGGCGTTCTCCAATGAATCCTTCGCCCACAATTAAACCTACAACCTCCGGAGAAATCTTGATTTGTTTAGGTAAGATGATAGGGGCATCCTTTCCCCATCTACGTTTTTTGATAATCTTTAGAGAATCCTTAAAGTCTACAATCTGATAACTATCTTCTTTTTCAATTAATCTCTTGATTAGATCACTAGCATTATAGTTAAGGAAGGTTTTCATTGCTCTATTACAATATTCTAAACTATTTAAGTCTTATGTCCCCTTGACATCTTTGTCATTTAAACCAAAGTATATTCTCAAAAACATAAAGAATTAAAATCTGCCTTAGCTAAATGGACTTCTTTTAAATCAATTTAATTTTTTGATGAAACTTTTTTCTAAAAAGGTTCTTCGCCGGGAATGGGATTTGAACCCATATATCCGTTAGGAAACGGGTTTTCAAGACCCGCGCACTACCAGGTTATGCGATCCCGGCTTAAGATTAACTTAGAAATCTTAGTTTATAAAATTTTGGTGAAGCTTTTTTTAAAAGGTTCAGTTTCTAGAAATCCATCCGATTAAAGACCACACTCTTATATCTATGCTATCTTGATTAAAAAAGAGATATCCCCAATCCAATAACATATGAAAAATTAATCCAATCAAAGCATATAGAAAAATTACATGTATAACTACTCCCAATATAAAAAACAATACCCACATTTCCCAAGTATGGAATATATGCAATACACCTGTGTGAGGCTCATACACCTTACTCCCCTGTACGCAATATAAGTAGGAATTCACTAAACTAAAATCTCTTTTCTTTAGAATATAATAGAAATAGTGGTCAATATCAAATACAAAACCGCTTAAAAAAACCACCAAACTATAAAATCCTAGAAAAGGAGATAATATTCCCGCGAATATAAATGTCAAAATAACATGAACATAAACTTGCATTTTAATCCAAATTCCTTCAGCAAGTTATTTAAATCTATTCCCAAAATTCAAAGTAAAATGAAAGTTCTTTTATTAGCAGCCGGATATTCTACTCGACTTTATCCCTTAACTAAAAACTTCCCCAAACCATTACTAGAAATAGCAAACAAACCTGTTATAACTTATATTATAGAAAAATTAGAAGGCTTAAAAGAAATAAAGGAAATTTATGTAGTAACAAATAATAAATTCTACCAACATTTTTTAGATTGGAAATTTAATCTTAATACTAAATTAAAAATAGAAGTTTTAAACGATGGTACGTTATCAGAAGATGACAAATTAGGAGCTAATGGGGACATAAATTTTGTAATAAATAAAAAGAACATTCGAGAACCTTTGCTTATCTTGGGAGGAGATAATTTATTCGATTTTAATTTAAATGAAATGGTGGACTACTTCAAAAATAAAGGCGAAAATGTTGTTTCCTTAGCAGAAGAAAAAAATTTAGAACTATTAAAACAATTAAATTCCATTACATTGGACGAAAATAATAAAATCACTTTTCTTGTAGAAAAACCAGAGAAACCTTCCTCTACTTTATATGTGAACTGCATTTATATCTATACCAAAGAAACTGTTCAATTGTATAAAACTTACCTCGACCAAAAAAATAACCCCGATCAACCAGGACATTTCTTACAATGGCTTTATCCTCAAAAAGACGTTTATGGTTTTCTAAATAAGGGGAATATTATTGATATAGGCACTCATGAAACCTTAGAAAAAGCTAGAAGAGAATTTATCTCTTCTTCTTCCGCCTAACAAGACGATCTATTTTTTCTTCTAAGATAAAGATTCTTCTTAAACTGTAAACAATACCTGCCACAGCTCCAATTAAAATATAAAGCATAATTGAATTCATATCCATTTAATACCACCTCTTGTATTATATATTTTTCAATATTTATAAATTTATTTATTCATCAACTTCTCTAACATAGAACTAAACGCAGGTCTTGTAATAAATACACCAATAGTAACCCCCACAATTGTAGTTACTGCAAAACCTCTTAACAAACCAGCAACGGCACTCCAAAGTGGAACCATAGCTACAACCGTACATGCGTAAGCTACAAAGATAATATAGAATGCTCTTTTTAATTTCTCTTTCCAACTAAAGAATCTCTCTTTAGCTCCTCTTAAGATTTCATCTGTAATCACAATCTGATCATCCACTCCCGTTCCTACAGACGCAATAATACCTGCAATAGCGGCCAAATCTAAATTCCATCCAATCGCTGCTGCAAATCCTAATATAATAAAAATCTCACTTACTAAGGTAATTCCCATTGGTAATATCACTTTTAAATTTCTATACCTAATAAATATAACAACCAATACCGCCAGTACAGCCACTAATCCCGAAATAAAAGCATTCTTAATAAAAGTCTCTCCAAATATTGGACTGATACTATCTATCTTAGCTATTTCTAGATCAAAAGGTAAACTGCCTGTAATTAAAGCTACTTGTAAGTGTTCCATGTTTGTTAAAGCATCTTGTAAAGCTTCTTGTTCAGTTCTTCCAACACCGGGACCAGAAATTAAAATATCGGTAGTTTCACTTCCTTTCAAATCAGCCGCTACATTTAGTTCATCTATTAAAGTTCCATCTAAATAAAATCCAATTTGCTCACTTAGGATACTATTCCCTTCCTGGGTTGTTATAACATCTAATCCATTTGTAATTTTTGCATGATTTTGAGCGGATTCTTTACTTAATTTAATACTAAATTCAAATCTACATTGAGCTTCATTTTCACTTACTGGAGCACAAGATCTTACACCTGAACAAGTTCCATCATCTTTACATACTCTTGGAATAGATTCCTTACCTCCTACAAATACCACTTCATCCCCTATCTTAGCTTCAAACTTACCTTGTGTTGCAATGAAATCTTCCACATCACCTTTTGGAACCCCAGCAATTTCAATCAAAACTAATTTATCTTCTCCACTCTCTGCTTGCCTTATTTTTAAATCTGTTAAACCATAAGTATTCAACCTATTCCTCATAACATCAATTAAATTGTTTATATCTGTATTCGTAATCTTCTCCTCAGAAACCGGTTTCAATAAAACTCTTGTTCCCCCATCTAGATCCAAACCCTTTTTCAAATTTGTTTTACTTACTTCTTTAACATTAATTTCTAAATTTGAATGGGTTAAAAACACATATTCTTGTTTATCTGTTTTAATTTCTATTCTTTTATCGGGTAATAAATCATATTTGATCTCTTCAAAGTCTTCCTCATCTACAATTCCAACCCCATTAATTTCTGCTAAAAGTTCCCCATCTTCAATGCCTATAATTTTAGAATTTTTAATAGTTAAATTATCTAATTCAAATCTCAAATCATCAGTCACTTCATAAGTCACTTCATTTTTATCAGTCTTAATATGGATCTCATTGGGATTTACTTTATTTTCCCCCAATAGTTCTTTAAATTGCTCTGGACTTTCAATTTTCACACCTTGAAATTCTTTAATCACTTCCCCTACACTCAAACCTTGATTAGCACTAAATTTATCCAAACTTCCAATTTCCACCCCCTCTGAATCAAACTTGGGAGATATAGCTACTAAAGCTAAGAACAATACGATAATCAAAAGATTAACCCTAGCCCCAAAAAGCTTCTTCATTTCCCTTCTCCTTCCTTTTATTATACCAGATAAATATTCCCGAGTTCATGAAATAAGTTGTAATAATATCAGTAAGTAAAGCTAAAATAATAATCAAAAACATTTGTTTCAAAACAAAACTACTTGTTACAAAATAAGCCACTGTTAAAGCCACACCTGTAGTGGTAGTCATAGTCAAACCAGTTTTAGCTGCATCTACAATTCTTTGATAGATATTTCCGCCTTCTTTCCTTTTCAATACCTTAACAGCAAGTAAAATATCTGTATCTACACTATAACCAATAATCAATAGAAATGCTGCAATACCTGCAATATTTAACTTAATTCCAAGTAAATTAATGATACTTAAGGGGATTAAAATATCTAAAAACGCACTCAAAACAACAGCCGCACTTGGCACAAAATTTCTAAATGCAATAGCCACCACAATAGCCATTAAAATAAAAGCTATTAATACCGCCTTCATTAAATCCTTATAGAAAGTCTCTCCTAATGAGCTTCCAACTTCTTCAATACTAAAATTATTTTTATTTAATTCTAAACCTAAACTTTCTTGAATTCCTGCTTCTATGTCTTTACTAATCCCTGTTTCTGCAACCTCAATCACAACACCCATATTGGTGTTGCTTGCCACATCTCTTAGATTTCTTGCAATTACTTCTGTTCCCAATCTATTCTCTAAATCCTCTTTTAATTTATCAATATCAACGTCTTTTTCATAGATGGTAGCACTAATTCCTCCCTTTAAACTTACATCTCTATCAAATAAATCTCCGGTCTTAGCATAAAAGCTTCCAACCACTACCAAACCAAATATCAGTAACAGTATAGGAACTACTAACAATTTCTTATAGTGTTTTTGTAAAAATTCTTCCCACATCTAAATGAAAATACCAAGTAAATCTATTTAAATAATTAACCCTTTCTTAATATGGATGAAAATCGAAATTCTCCGCCTCAGTCATAGAATTCAAAGAGATCCTAGGTTATCTACACATGTAGCCTTAACAGCCAGAGCTTTCTTGGCTTCTAAACTTTATTACTCTGGAGACAAAGACTCTTCTTTAGAAAATTCTCTAAACAAAGTTACAAAACAATTTGGTGGAAATTTTAAAATTGAATACGTTAAAGACCCTACTAAATTAATCAAAGAAAAGAAAGATTATACAATTGTCCATCTAACTGTTTACGGAGAAACCTTACCTTCTACCTTAACTAAATTAAAAAAATCTAAAAATCTCTTAATTATAGTTGGGGGAGAAAAAGTCCCACCCGAAATTTTCCAGCTATCCGATTACAACGTTTCAATTACATCTCAACCCATTTCCGAAGTCTCTGCTCTCGCAATTTTCTTACATGAACTTCATAAAGGAAAAGAATTAACTAAAAAATTTCCAAAAGCCAAAATCCAAATCCTTCCATCTAAAAAAGGAAAAAAATTTAAAAAGTAATATTTATATATCCTAAACTATATTTCTAACCAAAGAGGAGATATAATGAAAAAACTTACTTTATTATTCATATTAATAATATTTACAACATCAATTACCGCTATTTCTCTAGATTTTAGTGAATCTACTCTGGGTCAAGATAGAAATTTAAGAGGAAACATCTTACTTCCAATAGACTCTTATGATAAAACTTCCACTATAAAAGTTTCAATAGATGGAGAATCAGATACTAAAACTATTTCTAATTTGATTAACTGCACTACAAGTTGTAATAAAGAATCTTCTGGTTATTATTCTTATACAACTGAAACTACAAAAATTTCAGAATCTAACTTTCTTACAGGAATTAAAATAAAACAAGGTTCTAGAATCGAAGAATCGGCCAAATTTAAAATATCTAACCACGACGATAATTTTCCTCAAGAACCTTCTATTGATGTGGGCAATGACGGCACAATAGAATGGCAGTTTAAAGGTCAAGCACCTTCACCAACAACTTGGAATAATAACCCTGATTTTCAAGGGCCTGAAATGGTAGAATCACCTGAAAATTTAGTAAGGCCTAACGGAGCCTGTCAAAATATTTTTTTAAATAAAACTGATCAAGTAAAAGTAAGGGCNTGTTTAAAAGGAGATTTATCCGATACAGTTGTTATGCATCTTTTTGGTAAAGAAACTGAAATGCTTCTTCCCGAGGATTCGGAATCAGACAATTCTTTTTGTTATTCAGGTTTTAGTACAAAAGTAAATATTTTGAATTTAACAGAACCCATAGATGATGGAGAATATAAAGTTTGTATAACCGCACTCTCCGACGATGTAATTTTAGCAGAAAACTCCTCTTCAGAAAACTCTCAAGCTTATCGTTGTACTTTTTCCTCTTGTTCTAAAAAAGTAGGTTCGGATTATATAATCCAAGCCAAGTCTTCAGATTTTATAACTACTTTAAAAAATCCTGTAGAATATTTAGAATCTAATACAAATCAAAGAACATTTTTTAAGGATGCAATAGGGGATTACCTATCTTCCTGTGTTTATAATAATAATTATTGTATAGTCCCCATTAATGTTTCAACTAAAAATAATCAAAAAGTANAAATTCATGATTTGGCTTTTACAGAAGAAGAAGCTAATGGAGATTCCTATAATCGATACAAATTCCTTTATGGAGTAGAAGATCAAGGTTCCAAAACACTTTACAAATTAACTTCTGAAAAAGAAATTTCCTTGTCTGATTTTGAAATTAAATCTCCAAATGAATTAGGAGATTATGACTTAACCATAGAATACGGTACAGATTCTATAACAGTTCCATTAAAAGTAGTTCCTGCACCAGTAGCCAAGGCCAATGTCACAATTAAATTAGCACCAATCACCCAAGTTTTAACTTTTGATGCTTCAGGATCTAAATCAAATTCCACCTTAACCTATTTTTGGGACTTTGGAGACAATACTACTTCGACTTCCAAAATAGCCGCACATAGGTATAATTCACCCAAAACCTACAAAGTCATATTAACAGTCACAGATGAAGCTGGAATTTCAGATGATTACAAACTAAATGTAGAAATTTTTTCCGAAACTGCAACTCCAGAATTAATCACAAGCACAATTTCCAGATTAGAGACTTTAAAAGACAAATACATTAATTCTAACGCAGATATAAAAGATATTTATGCTGGCCTAGGATTGGAAAAGGAAATAGATGACTCCATTTCCGAATTATCTGTTTCCACTACATTATCAGAAGCAGACGTAAATTCTCTTTTAAATTCCCTACCTAATTCCATAAAAATCTTAGATACGGTAACTATTTCCCCCTATTTATCTTCTAAAGAAGTAGATGAGCTTTATGGATTTGAAACTCAAAGTTATCGAAATACTTTACAAGAACTTAATTCCAAATTCACTAAAGATGTTGTTGCCCGATTAGTTTCTTTAACCTATCCTACAACACAAGACAGTTCTATTTTAATTAAAAAGACAATTACTACTCCCCAATCCATTTCAGATCTTACAATTGTAGAAACCATTCCAAACATTCTTGCTCCCTCTCCAGATTCTATAGATTTCTTAGAATCTCTTCCAGAAATAACCCGATTACAAAATCATCAAAGTGCTAAATTCACTATTCCAAACTTACAAGATTCTTTCACTTTCTATTATAAAATTCAAGGCAATAATTTAGATTCTGTTAAAAATACGGTAACTTTAGTTGTTCCTTCGGATTTGTCCCCTAGTTTAATCCCTTTTAATTGTGGAGATNGAATTTGTAATCCGGCCGAAGATGAATTTTCTTGCCCTGAAGACTGTGAAAAAACTCTTGAAAAAGACTTCCCTTGGTTTACTACCATTCTCATTTTAGTTATTCTGGGTGGAGCAGGATTTGCCATTTATTACTTTAAACTTTATAAAAATATTAAATTGGGGGTTATAACAGATTTTGTAAATTCCTTATTCCAAAAATCCCCTTATAAATCCGGTACAGAGTTATCTAAGGTCCGTTCTTATATTAAAGATTCTATGAGTAAAGGTTATACCAAGGATAAAATAAACGACTCTTTATTGGCGAGTGGTTGGTCAGAATCCCAAATTAAACACGCTTTTAAAAAATTGAAAAAGAAAAAACAATAAGCCTATGTTTTATATCAATTAAAGAAATCTCTTGTCACTTTATGCTCATCCGAAAATAGTATCTCTGCTTCATCATAAACCTGTTTTGCATTTTTCAAATCTTTTCCTTTAGCCTTGTTTTTTCTCATAATTTCTAATTCATCTTCCCAAAATTTGGCTATCTTTGTATTCTTATTAAAATATAATTTTAATTCTTTTTTAACATCTTTCATGAATCCTTTAGGATCATAAAGAATTTTATCACGCAAATATTCATAACAAAGGTAGGGATATTTTTCTATCTGGTAAAATAAATGTTTTTTAGGACATTTTACAATCTCAACTATAATCCCGTATTTTTTACTTTTGGTTAAAACCCATTTCCGAAATCTGTTAGATACTATTTCAATATCAACATCAGAATCAGGTCTCTCTTTACCTTCCATTAAACTATCAAAGAGGTTGATAGCAATTGTTTTTCTATCTTTCTTATATTTCTTCACAATTTCATCTATAATTTTTTGATGTGTTTTTGTCATTCTAATAATTAAGATTATATATTACTTATGATTTTTACTTTTCATGTCAAATTGCCAAAACTGCGGATATGAACTAGTGCTTTTATCTAGAGGCAAGTATAAATGCTCACTCTGTTCTAAACTCTACCTTCCCAAAAAAGTAGAATCCAGAACTTTTAGAATATGGAATAAAAAGCAAAGAGAATTAGACATGCATAATTTAAACTTAGAAATCCAACAAATTAAGGAAACTAAAAAAGAAAGAAGCATTCTAAGAGCATTTAGATCCTTATTCAAACAAAGGAAACCAAGAATTAAACTATCTCCAGAAGAACTAGAACAAAGAAACAAACATTATGTAAAATGGTACTACCACAGAAATAAAGAAAGATTATTAGAACAAGACGAAGCTTGGAGAGACGCCAACAGAGAAACTTGCTCGCTCATGTATAAGAGATGGTTAGCAAATAACAAAGAAAAGAGACAAGAATTCCTAAAAGCTTACAGACTAAAGAATAGAACCTTAGAAAGACAAAAAGGCAGAATGGCTCATTGGAGAAGAAAACAAAAAGCTCTTGCAGATACATATCTCGAAAACAGCCACTACAAAAGCTCTACNATCCAATTTTTTCCTTTCTCGCCCACTTTTTAACTTTGTGAACTACTGTAGAAACAATAACGTTTTTAAACCAAAATTCTCTTCAAACCTTATGCGTGGGTAGTTCAACGGCTAGTAAAATTTAAATACTTTAAAGTCTTATTTATTCTATGGAATTTATTATATTTGAAAAAGGAAAACAAAGAGAATATCTATTAAAAATAAAAGAAAAATCTCAACTTTCTTGGCCTAAGTTAGCAAAATTAATAGGAAAAAGTAGAAGTACAATTTTAACTTACTTAAGGGAAGATTGTAAAGTTCCTATGAAAGTAATAGATAAATTAAATTCGAAATATGATATCAAAGTAGAATATGAAAAAGTAATTTCTTTAAAGAATACTAAAAAAGAGATAAAATTTCCAAAATTATCTAATAAATTTGCAGAATTGATAGGCGCAATTGCAGGAGATGGACATTTACATCTTTATCCAGCAGAATTATCTATAACATGCCACAAAGATTTAGATAGAGAACATGTTTATCACCTCTCAAAAATATTTGAAAATTTGTTTAATCAGAAACCAAAAATCTTATTCCAAAGAAATATCATTAAATTAAGATTTTACTCTAAAGAATTGGTAAATAAACTAAATCAAGAGTATGAATTACCCATTGGCAGAAAGATGAACAGATTAAGAATACCTTCTAAGATATTAATAAAACAATCTTATTTAATTAGCTTTATTAGGGGACTTTTTGATACAGACGGGACAATAAATAGGCACCATAAAAATTCTGGAGCGATAGTAGAGATTTCTTCAAGAGACCCAATTTTCTTAAAAGATATAAATAAAGCTCTAATAAGTCTAAATTTTAGAACAAGCGTTAATTATAAAGGGGTCAAAATTTATGCAAAATCTGAAATAGATCGATTTTTTAAGCTAATTAAACCCTCAAATCCCAAGCACAATTTAAAATACACAACTTTTAAAAGAACAAAATTAGTACCTTCAACTAGAGAAATTCATAAAGCGCTGATAGTGTAATGGCTAACACCTGAGCCTTCCAAGCTCAAAATTCGGGTTCGAATCCCGATCGGCGCATTCCATAAAAAATGACAAGAAATATTTTAATCTTCACATCACACCCTGATGACGACCTCCTTGGAATGGGTGGAACCATCTTAAAATACTCATCCGAAGACAAGAATATCGTAGAAGTTATTTTTTCAAAAGGAGAAAAATCTCATCCCCACTTAAAAGAAGAAGTTATAGTAGATATTAGAAAAAAAGAGATGGAAAAAGTATCGAAATTAATAGGGTTAAAAAAAGTAATCCATTTTGGATTAAAAGATTTAAAAGTAAAAGAAGAAATCAAAAAACATGGGATAAAAAAGAAGGTAAAGGACTTAATAGAGAAATACAAACCCGAAAAGATTTTCACTCTCGCATCTACTGAAACTCATCCCGATCATAGGGCTGTAAATACCACAATTCTAAGTGTAGTAGATTCTTTAAAAACAAAATATCCTGTTTATACCTTTAATGTTTGGACAACTCCTAAATTGGAAAATAGACCTATTATGTATATAGATATTTCAAAATATTTCTGGAGAAAAATAAATATACTTAAAGAACATAAAAGTCAATGGTTCTCTGTATATTTACAAATTCTCCCGGTAATATTTAGAGCCAGATATTACGGTTATAAACATAATTGCAAATATGCCGAAAAATTCGAAAAAGTAAGATGAAAATACTCTCAGTCATAACAGGGATTGGTTACGGCCATACTATAAGACAAGCTGCTATTTTAGATGAATTAAAAAAACAAGGAGCAGAAATTATAATTGCTTCCTATGGAAACTCTTTCCATTTTTTTGAACATGTTTATCACACTTTAGAAATAGACGGCTCTCAAATATCTGAAAAGAAATTCGAATTTAAATTATTTAAAACATTATTTATGAATTTAAAGCTCCCTTATTATTACTTTAAAAATTATTTTAAACTACGCAGATTAATCAAGGCCTTTAATCCAGATATCATACTTTCAGATTTTGAACCTCTCCCTTTGTTAATGTCTAAAAAAACACCCCATTTTTTATTTTTCAATTTTGATCCGGAACTTTATAAAGAATATTTAAGACAAGGACATAAAAAATATTTTTTCCAATCTAAATATATTTCCTGGATTTACAAAAGAGCTAGAAAAATCTCCGCACCCATAGTAATTCCTACGTTTGAAAAAGCTTCTTCAAATGAAGTTACTTATGTTAATCCCATTGTTAGACCTCTCCCAGAAAGGTCTCAAAAAGATTTATTAGAAAAACTAAAACTTTCCAAACCCCCCATCTTGATTATGTTCGGGGGTTCTCATTTCTCCACTAATTTATTATATAAGATCCAAGAAATCTTACCTCAGATAAATGAAAAGTTCATTATCTTCACCTATAAACTTTCTGGAGAATCTTATAAAAATGTTACTTTCCTCTCTTTTAAAGAAAATTTTTTAGAATATCTTAAGGCTTCAAAAGCGATTATAACTCAAGCCGGACATTCTACCTTGTCCGAATCTATAATATTAAAAAAACCTTCTTTAATATTCCCCATTCCTAATTATTTAGAACACGCTGTTAATTCTTATTGGGCTAAAAAGAAAAAGATTGCAGTTGTAAAAAATCCCAAATACTTAACTGAAGAAGCCTTACTAAAAATTATTCAAAACTTCATAAATTCCCTTCCAGATATGGAAAAAAATCTTTCAAATTTAAATGTTAAACCTAATGGAGCTGAACAAGCTGCTTCTCTTATAATAGAAAAATATAAATCCCTAAAGCAAGAATTGGATAAATAACATAAATCTCCGGAAGCTTAAATCTTCCAAATCCAATCCAATAATGCCACCAAACAAACGCTGGTCTAAAGTTTTTTAATGGGAAAGCTGGATTTACTACAAACCACAAATAATCTTCTATCACAGTTCCTAATAAGAATCCAATAACTACCAACCAAAATAAATGACTACTCCATCCGAACATTACAAACGGAAGCATGAGAAACATCGGAATCATAATCAACCAACTCCAAAAATGATACGCGTCTAAAGGTCTACTCAAGAAACCCACTTTAAACGGAATTCTCCATCCTACTTGATTAGCCGCCCAGCCTCCAGAGCCTTCAATATAAGCCTCCCAGAATGCAATTGCGATAAATATACATATTATATATAATAAAATTATAATATCTGCTGCCATTCTATTGAATAAAATCTTAATTTATTTAAAATATTCGCCCAAGGAGGGATTCGAACCCTCAACCTCGTCCTTAGGAGGGACGCGTTCTATCCAGATTGAACTACCCGGGCATATTAAATTCTAAAGAAATCTTGTTTTTTAAACCTTTTTAACAACCACTAAAAATCCAGTATGTAATAACCCTTGGTGTTCTGGTCTTGCTCTTCTTTCATCTATAACCCATTCTCTTTCAATTACCTCACTCACTTTAGTTAATTTAAACTCGCTTCCAAGTTTATTCACAAACTCATGCACCTGCGTAATATTAGGAAGATAAGTTACAAGTTCCCCATTTTCTTTCAAGGCTTCCTTACAATTATCCAAAGCCTTCCAAGAATCTTTTAAATCCAAAGTTACCAAATCTAAATTTTTATCTTTAATCTCCTCAAACACATTTAAATTCCTAAAAGTGACATTTTTAATTCCAAACTTCTTAACATTTTCTTTCGCAATCTCCAGAAATTCTTTTCTAATATCATAGCTATATACTTTCTTCACAAACCTAGCCAAGTTCATACTCAAAACCCCACATCCACTTCCTGCATCTAAAACTTTAGAGTTTTTACTTATAGAAGTATTTCCTAAAATAAAACCAATATCTTTTTGCAGCATTATAGCAGGTCCTCGTTTAATTTTCCTTAAATTTTTGATAAAGTCTTTCATTTTAACTCCGATTTAATTTTATCTCTAATTTTAATTAACAATTCATCTTCAGGTTTAAAATCTTCATATGGAACATAATTTTGACCCCACCTTTCATCTTTAAATTCCACATTTTCAAAAATCCTTTTATCCTTATATCTAGGAATGACATGGATATGTAAATGGTTTGTAACATTGGCTAAGGCAGCATAATTCATCCGATCTTGTTTAAATGCTTTTTTTAGAGCTTCTCTTAAGTTTTCAGCAATCTCCCAGAACTCCTCTTTTTCTTCATCAGTCATATCTAAGAAATCCACATCCCCTTCTCGTTTACACCAAATCACACACCTTCCTAAATAAGCTTGATTTTCATGTAAATTTACTTCCCAGTATTTGTAATCCTTTATTTTAATTATTTTTAGTCTTTCTGGATCCATTTTCTTATTTTTGATGAAACTTTTTATTTTCCGTGAACGCTTTTTTTAAAAGGGTTCTGCGGGAGACAGGATTTGAACCTGCGTAGGCACTAAGCCAACAGCTCTTGAGGCTGTCCCGTTTTCCAGACTCCGGCACTCCCGCTTAACTTAAATTTAGTAAAATACCATTAAAAAGCTTTCCATAACTACTTATCAGTAATATTTATATAGGGAAAAAAAATCCAATTTATAGATGGTATATTCGAATAAAAGATGGACTGTTAAGGATTATACAGAATTCATAGGAAGAACGAGGCAAGCAGTTTACAATCATTTAGAAAAAGCTGAAAAGTGGCTGCAAAATCAGGATGTTCTTCTCCCTGATACTGAGATCGAAATTATTGTAGCTGGGAGAGTAATTTATGCCACTAAAAGGGAAGGTTGGAAACCAGGAGAACGTGACAAATGGTCTCTTGTTGAGAACCCCCATTCTCAAGAAAAAGTTATTCATATCCCTAAAAAATACATTGGAGAGAGAGGACCCGATAAAAAACCCAGAAGCACAGAAGGTTACCTTGGAGTAAAGGGAAACTAATGAGACTGGCAGTTCTCTTCTCGGGAGGTAAAGACTCCGCTTTTGCACTTTACAAAGCTTCTAAATTACATAAGATTTCTTGTTTAATAACTCTCGACTCTAAAAACCCGGACAGTTATATGTTTCATACCCCTGTTGACAAAGTGGATTTTCTAGCCCAAAGGTTATCTTTGCCTTTAATCAAAATCTCTACCCTGGGTAAAAAAGAAACAGAATTACAAGATTTAAAACTGGCCATCCAAAAAGCCAAAAGAGATTACAAAATACAAGGACTTGTAACAGGCGCAGTTGCTTCCATTTATCAAGCTTCCCGCATCCAAAGCATTTGTCACGAACTAGACTTGTATTGTTTCAATCCTCTTTGGCAAAAAGATCAGCTCGAACTCATTAACGAATTAGTCAAAGAAAAATTCAAAGTCAAAATAGTAAAAGTTGCAGCAGATGGTTTAGATGAATCATGGATAGGGAAAATCATAGACAAAACAATAATTCAAGATTTAATAGACCTAAATAAAAAAAATGGGCTTAATATCGCTGGAGAGGGAGGAGAATTAGAAACCGAAGTTATAGATTGTCCTTTATTTAAAAAATGAAAAAAATTTATGCTGAAATTGGATTTGGAAACGACACTTTTCTCTCTACTGAAATAGAAGAAGACGATAATGAATATAGGATGGCAAAATTTATGATCCCTAAAAAAATAAAAGGAATTTATTTTAGATTTTGGATATTCAAAAGAGTCGTAATTCTTTCATCTGAAAAAGGATTAGTATTTCAAAGAAAAGACAGAAACAAACTCAAAATCCTTTTTGGGATACAAGGTACAAATGATATTAATAATTAACTTAAACAAGTACAAATTGCATGATTTGGAATTCATAAGACCAATTACCGACTTACTAGATGATTCAAAAGTGATACATTATAAAACTTTAAAAAGAAAAGATCTAGAAAAAGCAGATAAAGTAATCATCGCAGGCACATCATTAAAAGATTCTGATTACCTAAAAGAATTAGACAAATTTTCTTGGATTAAATCTTACAGAAAACCTTTCTTAGGAATCTGTGCTGGAATGCAAATTCTGGGTCTAATTCATGGGGCTAAATTAAAAAAAGCAAAAGAAATTGGAGTAACAAAACTAAAAACCAAAACGGATTCTATGCTTAAAAAAATTACACAAGCTTACTCACTACATCAGTACTCCATTACATTACCCAAAGGCTTCACAAAGTTAGCAGAATCGGATAAATGTATCCATGCAATAAAAAAAGATAATCTCTACGGTGTTTTATTCCATCCCGAAGTTATAAATAAAGAATTAATAAAAAAAGACATCATCTGTATTTAGTATACAATAACCAAACATCCGATTTATCTTCTTTATACACTTATCAAATCCTTCTAGCCGGAGAAGATGGAGAATTTAAAACTCTGGTTCTAAACTGCCATTTATTTAAAAAATCTTTAAAGATTTTAAAATCAGAAAAAGTTATAAAGACCCTCCCCATAATGGTTGTCTAAATATAAGGGAAACAAAATGAAAGTAAAAGTTTATACAAGCACAACTTGCGGTTACTGTAATGTTTTAAAAGATTTTTTAAAAAAACATAAAATAGAATTTGAAGAGATAGATGTTAATAAAGATGAAACAGCTACAAAAGAGATGGTTGAAAAAACCGGAACTCGGGGAGTTCCCGTAACTGTAATCGATAATAATTTTGACAAGGCTATTATCGGATTTGATGAAGCTAAATTAAAAGGACAATTAAAATTAAATGAATAAGGTTATCATTATCGGAGGTGGTATAGCAGCCCATACAGCTGCCATTTACACAGCCCGTGCTTCTCTTCAACCCTTGGTTCTTTCTGCTCCTGAACCAGACCAATTATCTACAACCAACATAGTTGAAAATTGGCCAGGCACTCCAGATGGTATTTTAGGACCCAAATTAACCCAAGATACTAAAAAACAAGCTCAAAAATTTGGAGCCAAATACATTCTGGCTAAAGCAGATTCTTTTAAAGTTTTAAAAAATTCTTTTGAAATCATAGCTTCAGGAAAAAAATATGCTGCTTCAACTGTAATAATCTGTACTGGAGCTTCCTCTAGAAAATTAGACATTCCTAGAGAAAAAGAATTCTGGGCTAAAGGTGTATCTACCTGTGCCACTTGTGACGCCCCTTTTTATAAAAATAAAACCACAGTTGTCATAGGAGGAGGAGATTCTGCCATGGAAGAAACCCTGGCTTTATCTAAATTTGCTAAGAAAATCTACTTAATCCATAGACGAGATGAATTTCGTGCCAGCAAACTAATGCAAGACAAAATAAAAAAACTACCAAAAGACAAATTAGAAATTATTTTAGACTTTATTCCAATCCAAATTTTAGGAGATAAATCCGTCACCGGAATAAAAATTAAAAATGTCAAAACTAACCAACCTAAAGAAATTTCTTGCGACGGCATCTTCTTAGCTATAGGCCATATCCCCAACACAGACATTTTTAAATCTAGTTTAAAATTAGACAAAAAAGGTTTTATAATTACCAATAAAAAATCTGAAACTTCTCTCCTCGGCGTATTCGCAGCCGGCGATTGCCAAGACTCCCTCTTCAAACAAGCCATTACTTCAGCAGGAGTTGCCTGTCAAGCTGCTCTTATGGCTGAGAAATATCTTGAAGGGAGATAATTTTATAAACCCCTCCCCAACTTCTAAATTAAAATGAATTACAATGAAGAAGCTTTAAAACTCCATGAAGAAAATAAAGGCAAGGTTGCAATTAGTTCTAAAGTCAAAATTGAAACCAAAGATGATTTATCTACAGCCTACACTCCTGGTGTAGCTGAACCTTGTAGGAAAATATATGGAAATCCTGAAGATGTTTACAAATATACTTTCAAATCCAAAACTGTGGCTGTAGTAACTGATGGTTCTGCCGTACTTGGTTTGGGAGACATTGGTCCTGAAGCTGCTCTTCCCGTGATGGAAGGCAAGGCTGTTTTATTCAAACGCTTTGCAGATATTGATGCCTTTCCTATTTGTCTTAAAACTAATAATGTAGATGAAATTGTCTCCATAATTAAAAGTATTGAACCTGGTTTTGGAGGTATTAATTTAGAGGATATTTCAGCCCCCAGGTGTTTTGAAATTGAAGATAGATTAAAAGAAGAAATGAACATTCCTGTAATGCATGATGATCAACACGGCACAGCTGTAGTGGTTTTAGCCGGATTAATCAATGCTTGTAAATTAACTAATAAAAATATTAAAGAAACTAAAGTCGTTATTTCTGGAGCCGGAGCAGCTGGGATTGCGGTAGCTAAAATTTTATTGAATTATGATGTAAAAAATCTTGTTCTTTGTGATAGTAAAGGCATTGTCTCAAAAAATAGAAATGATCTAAACGAACCTAAAAAAGAAATTCTTACTTTGACTAATCCTGAAAACATTTCAGGCAGTTTAAAAGATGCCCTAAAAGATAGAGATGTCTTTATAGGTGTCAGTGTTAAAGATATAATAAATACAGAAGATATTAAAACTATGAAAGATCCAATTGTTTTTGCTATGTCTAATCCCGACCCAGAGATAATTCCAGATAATGCTAAAGCTGGCGGAGCTAAAGTTATTGCTACTGGTAGATCTGACTTTCCAAATCAAATTAATAATGTTTTAGCTTTTCCCGGAATTTTTAAAGGCGCTTTAGAATCCGGAGCTAAAAAAATAACTGATGAAATGAAGATTGCAGCAGCTGAAGCTCTAGCTAATCATGTAAAAGATTTATCTCCAGAAAAAATAATCCCTAATGCTTTTGAGGATAGTGTCGCAGATGTAATTGCAGAAGCTATAAAATCTAACACCCACTAAATTCTAAATCTTCTACCCCTCCTTCAGACTGATAACAATTCAAATTCTCAGGTTTTATTCTTTTTACATATTTACATCCGGGAGTATGATATTTCTCAGAATTCTTACTTCCTACATATAAACACCCTTCTTTCAAATCCTTACAATCCCAAACTCCTAAATTTTTTTCAATCGCTTTTTTCTCTAGTTTCTTTAATTGACCATATCTCTTAGTATCTAATTTATACTTGTCATAAACCTTAGCATATCCTCTTTCTACAAGTACCGCATTCACAAACACTAGTCCCTTACCTCCACTTTCATTCACATACACGTATCTCAACTTTCTGCCATATTTCCCAGTATCTAATTTATCTTTCTCTAACAACACTTCCTTTCCTCCTACTAATGATTTCAATTTCTCCTTCGCTTCTTGATAATAACATTCCCCAGTCTCGGGTGTATTTATCCCACTAAATCTAATCCTTTCTCCATTTTCCAAATCTAAAGTATCCCCATCAACTACCTTAGTGACTAAAAAGGATCCTTCTAATTGAGGTTCACTTATTACAAAGCCTGTTATCGAACATCCTGAAACTAAAAATAAAGTGAATAATAACCAGTATTTCATTAGAAATATTAATTTAGAAAAAAGACTTCTTAAGTTTTATTAAAGTCTATTATGTATTAAAAAATCTAAAATCGTCAAAATAATTGTATCAAATACTCTCCTTTATCCCAACCTTTTAACCTACATAATTGGTTAACGTTATTTCCTATGCTTGAAAAATTCAATCTGTCTGAATCTTTTCATAATTTTTTGATATGTTCCTTTGTCAACTAAGATCTTTTTCTTATCCTTGCTTAAAAGCCGGAAGTCATACTTACTAACAGGCTCTTTTAGTTTATCTTTTCCAGGATATTTTTTCCAACGCGTTTCTTTTTTTAATTTGTATTGTAAAACCATCTTATTTATCTAAGTTCTGGGGATTTATATTTTTTATCTAAAGTGGTATAGATTGATTTTTCTGTTTTTCCCGCAATATGTTTTCCGTTTTGAAATAAACCATACTGGTTTAAGAGTAGTCCTCTTTTTTTGGCTAAGCTTCTTAAACCAATATTATATCCGGAAGGCCCAGTGTAAGTCATTAACATTGCTCCCCAACTTTTGGAATCAGTATAGTAAATTTCTACTTTAACTCCTTGAATTTTGAATGTTATGCGTTTTCCCCTCCCTTGCATATATGTACCTTTTGTTTTTAGATGGTCCATAATTTTTTGCTTAGCTTTAGGAATTAGAACTATATCTATGTCTACAGGGGTCTTAACTTTTCTACGGATACTACCTGCAATTTCTATTTTTTTAGATAGAGGTTTTAGACTTTTGCATAACCTTTTAGACAGATTAATTACGATAGAACCTTCCCTTGTCACAACGTATTTTCCTTTTTTCAGTACTCTTTTTTTTATCAATTTAATTATTGTTCTTGTTTATCTTTTATATCGCAAAAACCAGGTAATTCAAACTTTAATACAACCTTTTTTATTATTTTTCATAAATTAAATGCGTCTTTTTAATTTAAAAAATTATCCTTTAATAAGGTATGCGTCCCTCTAACTTAATAATGAGTATCCTTAGAAAAACTTATAAATCACAAGCCTTTCCTTGATAAAAGGTGGTATAAAATGAATTTACCCAATAAAAAAATCCTAATTTCCGCAGTTATCGTTGTTCTTTTTACACTTGTTGCTTTTAATTTTGAAAAAATGACTGGTTCTGCTGTAAGAACCCCAAAAACCACCCTTTTCTTATCTGAAGATGGAGAAAATTTCATTATTAATCCAAAAGGGAACGATATTGTTTTATCTGCAGGAGACAACTTATATGTCAAACTAAAACCTGCTCGAAATAGCAAACGTGTTTTTATTTATGATCCTAGATATTCTTCAAAAGCCGGCACTTTTGAAACCAAATGTTTTGAACGTTCTGGTGTAAAGTGTATTTCATCCTTAGCAGTCTATAAAACCCCCACAGATCAATGGCTGAATGGGGTTTATACAATAAAAGTAGCAGGTGTATCTGGGAAAGCTGAATTTACTTTAGAAAATTCAAATTATCAGAGGTGAAAATGGAAAATAAAATTTTAATGTGGGCAATTGTGATGATTTTCGCAATATCCATCTTATTTAATACAGGGGATTTAACTGGAGAAGCAACTAAAGATTTAGGACCTATTCTAACAATCTCGAATACCTTAGTAAGCGCGGGATCTACTTTGAATGTCAATGTAAGAAACTTACAATCCACTTCAAATGAGTTTTATATTTTGAATGAAAATGGTAGATATACCGGTCAAAGATTTTTTTCAAGAACTTCCAGGTGTGAAAAAGTTTCTGGTAAAAACTACGAGTGTAATCCCCAATATAGGGTTCCAATGTCTTTATTACCTTATGGAGATTATTACATCCAAGTTAAAGACCGAAAAGGTAGATTGGTTGGCAATAAAGCCTACTTTACAATCATGGGTTCCAAATATGTTGGATCCGGGAGATCATAATGGAAAAAAATAAAACAGTTGTCTTAACCGCAGTCACAATTCTAGCAATCGCTTTCATAGCTGTTAATTTTGAAAACATCACAGGGAACTACCTGGATCGAGACCCCAAACTAACCATGCTCACCCCAGAAATTAAAGCTGGAACTTATCTTGTTTTTAATGCAAAAAATACTGCTTTAACACAAGAATATAGAATCCATTATCCAAATGAAAGATTTACAGGAGTTAGATTTGGATCTACCCGCGGAGATTGTGAACGTACCATTGCAGGGAATTATGATTGTACAATTCGCTATAGAGTACCTACCTCTGCATTAGCTAATGGTGGCTATTATATCCAAGCTAAAAGTGATAGATCTGGTAATTTAATTGGAAACAAAGCACATTTCATGCTCACCGATTCAAAATATCTTGAATCTGGAAGGTAATATTAAATAAAAAAACAAAAGGAGGAATCTATATGGACCAAAAAAACAAAACTGTTGTCTTAGCTGCAGTTGCAATTTTAGCCGTAGCTTTGGTAGCAGTGAACTTTGATAAGATAACTGGACAAGCAGTATCAGGACCACTTGGCATTAGTGTAAATCCGCCCGCAGTTTCTGCAGGACAACAAATTACTGTTAGGGTTAATGCTAATGGAAATAGGGTAAAAAACCAATTGGAGATAAGGAAAGTTGGTGGTACAGAAATCAGAAAGTGTCAATTTGATAAAGAACACTGTACTGGCAGTTGGTGTACCAAATCAAAGATGGGGTCTAGCCTAGTTGCAACATGTAGAACCAGTCCAACTTGGAGGGGTGGTTATTATGTTGAAGCTCTGGAGTATCAAAGCAACGAAGAATTGGGTAGAGCTTACTTTACCGTAACCTAAATTTTTTATCCTCTTTTTATTTAGGGGATATTATTTTTATAAATGACATTAGCTGAAAGCATCTATAAATTATGTAAACAAATCCCCAAGGGGAAGATTTCTACCTATAAAGAACTAGGAAAAACCTTAAACATTAAAGCCTACCAAGCCATAGGGCGAGCATTAAAGAAAAATCCCGATCCAGAAAATACTCCTTGTTTTAAAATAATAAAAAGTAACGGTGAAATTGGGGGATATGCAGGTAAGATCACTGGTAAAAAAATAGAAGAAAAAATAAAGAGACTAAAATCAGAAGGAATAGAGATAAAACAAGGCAAGATAGAGCTTTCTAAATATCTTCATAGATTTGACAACTAGGCAATCTCCATTCACTTAGGTTCTTATTATATCAAATAATCTTTCTATATCCAATTCCAATCCAGAAAAAGCTATTTCTAATCCCCAATTTTCTAAAACATCCGGACTTAATTCCCCTATAACCCCCAAATCTTTACCCTTCGCACTTATCCTTCCACATCTTCCTGAAATAAAACTTCTATGTTCTGTTTCCTCCACCATATATTCTAAATTTAAACTTCTAAATAAAACATCTAAAACTTGCTTTAACTCTGTAAAATTACCAGTGATCACAACTCCAAGAGAATCTTTATCCTTCACACCTTCAAATATTTTTCCTATCTCAAATAAATTATGAGGATACTCGTACCTCTTATTTTCACTTAAAATTTCCATCAAATTAGGCAAAATCCGATCTCTTAAAGTATTATAATCTTGGTTAACTGGAGATTCTACCTTCATTAGTTTAGTTGTAATCTGCATTTTTTTATTCAAATTATCTTCATTACTTAAACTAAAACTATTACATTCTAATAATCCTAAACCCATTAAAACTTCAGAAATTTTTCTATTTAATTTTCTTCTCTCACTTTCCTTAGCCACTGTAGACACATTAGGAATTTCTTCTTTGAAGTTCTCATAACCATATGCAATTGCAATATCCTCCACTAGGTCTATTTGATGCAGTATGTCTGCTCTATAAGCCGGGATTAAAACCTTTCCTTTAACATAATCATATCCCATTTTCTCTAATAAACCCTTAACTTCATTTTCTTTAAGTTCAAGCCCCAATATTTTATTACAGTATCCTAGATCGAATTTCATCTCCTCAGGAGTTAAATCCGGACTTTCCTTTCCATCAACTTTCACTTCATAAATCTCTCCTCCTATATCATTCAAAGCAGTTACAATAAAATTCAAACACTTACTTAAGGTTTCATAATCAAAACCTGAACATTCCACAAAGACTTCTTTTGTATCAGCAGAAACCTTACCTACATCATCTGAATTGATTATTGGAGGCATACTCAAAATACTCTCATTCGCATCTCTAAATATCGGAAATTTATCTTCCTTTTCTAGTAGATGTTTGTAGTCCCTCCCAACTGGATGTTTCTCTAGTATCTCTTTTCCATTTAAGACCGTAGTCATCTCTAACGGTTTAAATTCAATCCTTTTAGGATCTTCAGCCAGATATCTTATCGGAAACTTAATCTTTTCCAGCGGGTAAATCCCAATCGCCACTTTCTTTCTATTCCTTCCATAACTCACATGTAATTTCTCTTGAATCTGGATAATGCTTTTTATCTTATCATCATCTAATTTTAAGTTCTTAACAACAGCACACGCAGTTTCGGGACGAATCCCCTTCACGCTTTTCTCTATCTTAACTTCATAGTTGCTCTTTCTAACATTATATTTCCTTAATCCCCCTTTAACTCCAATAAAAGAACTGAAAGCCCTTGCAAATCCCTGCTCACTTAACATATCGGGTCTATTTGGGAATATTTCCACCTCAATTTCATTGCCCTCAATTTTTTCTAAATCCGTTCCCAACATAGAAATTCTATCTTTCAACTCTTCAAGTGGCAGTTTCTTTCCAACCAAATCTTCAAATTCCGTTTTGTTCAGATTTACAGTCGGCATCTTACCTTAACCACGTTTTCATTTCCCGTAATTGTTTAATATCATTCTTATACAATTCTCTAATATCATGAATATCATAATAGTCCATAATAATTCTCCCCAAACCCAAGCCCCAAGCTAGTACAGGAACATTTTCCCCTAATAACGGAACTACCATTTCAGGTCTAAAAATCCCGGCCCCTCCCAATTCAATCCAAGTTTTTCTTGTAGGATGGAATACATCTATTTCTATCGAGGGTTCAGTATACGGAAAATAAGCGGGTCTGAATCTTGCCTTGGGGAAACCCATTTTTTTAATAAATTCTTTCAAATATCCCAATAAATGTCTAAAATTTGCATCAGGATCTACTACAATCCCTTCTGTCTGATTAAATTCAAAACCATGACTCCAATCCACTGCCTCATTCCTAAAGTTCCTACCAATTGCAAAAAACTTCCCCCTTTTCTCTTTTAACTTAGCTAAAGTTTGAGCACTTAACACAGTCGTATGCGTTCTCATCACTAATTTTTTTGCTTTTTCCTCATCCCAGTCGTATTGCCAACCTTTTGAAATTTTTCCTCCAGTTTCATGCATCTCTTTTACTTTCTTCATCATCTCTTTCTCTTTAATTTCTTCTTTCTTATCTAAAAAAATACTATCTTGCATATCCCTAGCCGGATGATCTTGGGGTTGAAACAAAGCATCAAAGTTCCAGAAACTAGTATTGATTATCTGTCCATCCATCTCCTCAAAACCCATATCCATCCAAATTCTTTTTGCATAATCCACTGCCTGATTCACAAAATGTCTTTTACCAGGATAAATCTTTGGAACATTTAAAGAAACATCATATCTTCTAAACTTTTTACTTTTCCAACTTCCTTTAGCCAATAAATTTGGAGTTAAGTTCTCAATCAAATTAACGTCCAAATTTTTCTTCATTAATTCTTTTCCAAGAGGTGTAACACTCACCTCCACACCCTTCTTTAAATCCACTTCAATAATTTCTTTTCTTTGTTTTAATTCTTCCATAATTTTCTTTTCTTTATCATTTAAATCTTCAAAATTTTTCGGAAGTGATTTTAAAAATTCTTCAATATCCTTGAAATTTTCTTTTTTTAATCTTTTAATTTCAGATCCTAATTCAATCAGACCTTTCTTTTTCAACAACCCCAAAGAAAAATGTAATTCATCTTTATCCAAGCCCGATTTTTCCATCATCCATTTCATCGTTCTTGGTTTATCTAACACTTTCAAAAATTTAGTTTCCGGCAGTCCCCTTTTCTTATATTCTTCCCCATTTTTTAATAGTCTGATTATCTCTTTGCTCTCTTTTTTCAGAGTTACAACTTCCTTATTTTCTAACCATTGTAATGCTCTTAAAATTTCCACCTCGCTTAGTTCTGCTTTTTTAACAATATCTTTAACATCTAATCCCAAATAAGGAATCACCCTCCTTTCCAATGGGTGTAAAGACTCCACTAGTTTATCTTCTTTAGAAACCATTAGTTTCGTTATTTTCCCAAATTTGACCTCTTTTAAGAATTCTTTCTCTATTTGATTGATATTGCTTGGAAGGTTTCTTCCAATATATTTGGCCTTTTTTATAAATTTGTCCTTATCCCTAAACGTATGAAACAAATACCAGTATAACTGCCCTTTAATCTTAACTTGCTTCCTATAAACCATTCAAAAAGTTAATTACCACATATTTATAAATCTTTCGTTAATTACCACCATCATTTTTAAAGTTAATTACCACAAATATACTAGAAATTTAAGTTAATTACCACATCTGTACTCTGAATATCCACCAATTACCATTTTTCCTTTTTTTCTAACACTTTTCGTCAGAGTTTTCATTTTAATAACACGATGGCCGGTTAACGTAAGATTATAATAGAAACCTTCTCCTCTTTCGCTACATGCTTCTCTTTGCATTTTAGCATATTGTGTGGGGGTATATTCTTTATCTCCTCTCAAAATTTTTCCATCTTTTAATCTAATTTCCAAAGGACCTTCTGTAATCTCCCCTCTTTCATTTAAATGGCCTTCTGCAATAAGATTTCCATCTGTATCATAGAAAGGAGTTATTTTTTTCCTGGGTTCTGGTTCATGCTCCCCCCATTTTTTTATACCCACACTTGTCTTTCGTGAAGCGCCTCTTTTTCCATAACCCTCCCCACCATGATTAAATCCATTTCCAGACATTTTTATCCTTCCAATTTTTTAGCTTCATTAACAGCTATTAATCCATATGTTTGATTCGGATCTACTTCTCCCTCAAAACTATTCCCAGGATCTGATATTTTATCATAAGGTCGTCTCTTCCCCAATCCATCACAATTTCTAGCCTCTCTCATAATCTTATATTTTAAGAAAAATATATTTAAATATTTCATTTATTAGATAATTTAGTAATGACTTTTCTTCCATCTTCTAATTTGTTCCAAACTACGTCAAAGAAATTGCTTAAAGTATTTGCAAAGTAAGGGGTTTCTACCCACACAGCTGCATCGTAAGCACTATGCACATCTTTATCTTTCATTAACATAAATAAAACTTTTTTATTATCTACAATCATAAATCTGGAATCTATTCTTTGAGTATTTCTAATTTCAGCGAATTTAGATAACTCTTTAGCTACTTCATAATTTTCTTTATTAATTGGAGCCACGATTCTTATTTTAATTTTTTTATCATTTAACCTTTTCAGATTTTTTCTAAAACTAGAAGCTTTTCTAGCTAATCCTTCAGCAGTTGTTATTAACACAATATCTTCATTAGCGTCGTTTAATAGAGTATTAATTTGTTCATTAATGTTTTCTCTTCCTTTAACAGCCCCAGATAAATCACTTGCATCTACTAAATCAATTCCATTTGTATATAATAATTTAAGTTCATCAAACAATTTAGTAGCTCTCACGTCTTCTAATTTACCTAAGCTAGTATTTGCATCAGTTTTAATTTTCTTTTTAATTCTTCTCACAATTTCTTCCGGTTTAACAGCTAGATATTTAATTGGCTTTCCTAATTTCATTATTACAAACCCTTTCTTTTCTAAAGTTTCTAGAACATCATAACTTCTACTTCTTGGAACTTCACTAATATCGCTCAATTCTCCTGCTGTACTTACTCCCCTAGATAATAAAGCAGTCCAAATCTTAACTTCATAAATATTTAAGTTAAAAGCTTGTCTTAATTTAGCTAAAAAGCTGTCTTTTACTATCATCGTACTTTATCTTCTATAAATACACTTTATAAATCTTTCCATTATTTACTATACAATAATAGTAACAAATCAAGCAAAATCTTTAAATAAAACCCTTTTCATTTAAAATTAAGGTGATATAAGTGCCCCCAAAAAAAACAACCCCAAAAAGGTCTTCCATTCAACAACAACTGACCACTTCTAACCTAAAATTACAAGCTAAACTGATAGATTTGATAGAATCTAACAAACAAGTAGCTGAAAAAATAGCTCAATCTAATGATAAACTAACCAAAGAACTAGCAAAGACTTCCGCAGACATTAGTGAAATGACTAAATTCTTCAGGGAAGCTGGTAAATATATGGTAGCTGAAAATGAAGACGAGAAACTTAAACCTTTAATAACTAAAATCTCGGACTTAGTAGAACAAAATCAAACTATCATGCGTGGTTTAATCTTAATCCAGAAGTTCATAAAAGCTTCCACCCCACAACAAGAAGCCGGTTCGAAAAGTTTATTCCCAGAATAATCATGTCTATTCATTTTCTCTCTCCGAATCCAGAACAAAAACAAACTTTAAACGATTTAGAAAAATTATTAGATCTTCTTAAAGTTAAACCAAACAGAAAGTTAAAACAAAATGCTCGTTTTGTTAAAAATTTTACAAAAGCTCTGTTAATCATCACTAAAAAGCATAAAACTTCTCCTAAAAAACATTTAGAAGCTAAACCTATGCTGGGAGTCACGCACCAAATTCATCCTTTTAAATCCAAGGGATTACATGATTCTTTTCGTGAAAGGATTTCTCAAAAACTTCCTTCTCCACCCCCTCCACCTATACCTTCTGTTCCTCAAATGCCAAAGGCATCCATAATTAAGGCAGGGGTAAAGGGGACGCAGTCACTCCCTATTAAACCCAAACTAACCAAAGAAAGAGGTACATTAAAATTTAATATCCTAGAACCACAAATGGAATCTTTAGATTGGAAAATTTTCAAGGATGTCAAAACAAAATTAAAAGCCAGAATAATGGAAACTCCAGACATTTTAGAAAATGAAAATTTCTTAATGGAGGAAATAAAAAAATCTTGCACAAACTTAAAAATAAAATATTCTGATAGTTATTTACAAAAAATAAAATATTACCTAATAAAATATACTAAAGGCTATGGGAAAGTAGATCCTTTAATGCAGGAGCCCAAAGTAACAGAAATTATTTGTAATTCTTATAGTGACTTAAAGGTAGTTTACGATGGTGAAACTCTTTCCACGAATATTGCTTTTAATACCAATGAAGAATTAGACAATTTTATTTTAAATTTAGCTGAAAAATTCAATAAAACAGTCTCAGAGTCCCAACCAGACTTAGAAATCTCAACTCCAAAATTAAAAGTATCTGCCTTCTATAACCCTATTATGGGCTCCAAATTCACAATCAAAAAACAATAATTCCTTCACAACAATATTTATAAAACGTTATATTCTAAATTTCCTTATGCCAGAAAAAGAGGAAAGTCTCATTTGGAAAGATAAAACCGGAACTTATAAAATGGGCTACTCGCAAAAATTAATGCGAGAACAATTACAATGGCAAAAGATTAACTTTGCCGGTAAAGTGGCCTTGATAGCTGTAATCTTAATTTTGATAATTATAATCCTCTATGTTTTATACAAGTTAGATAGTATTAATTTCTTCACTGGAATCCTTTATAGATAGACTTTTATTTTTATAACTTTATTAAAATTAGATGCCTGTAGCTCAATCTTTACAAAATTTATTAGATAATCCCTTAGTTGCAACTTGTCTAGACAGATCCCAACTCATTAAACCTTGCTTAAATTCTGTTTTAAACATGTGGAGAGCAGACCTTACCAATAGACGTCCCGCTCCAGCTTATATAGCAGGTGTTAATAGAGAACCCATGTATCAAGGCACAGATTTGGATTTATTATCTGTTCTTATGACTCTTAGTCAAAGACGCGCTGTTATTAATATTCCTTCTTATGAAAATTTAAGGAAATCTTCTCTAAAAAGTAACCAACATGTTGTAACTAGAGAAAATAGACATGGCAAGATAATTAAACCAATTTCCAATATGGATACCCATGCCTTTTCTATTATGATGATGGATTTTAATATAGCCGAAACCAGAAGAGGTAGAGAAAGGATAGGTGCTCCCAGGAATTTTGCTTTAGTTGATGATTCTGGAAATTTTTATGATGGTTGGCAGGGTTTAGAATGGATTTCTAGTAAAGAAGAAAATCAATTCATTGCAGAAAATCAATTAGAAGTCTACCCAGATAGTTTAGAATTTACTCATTTTGTTCATCCTTCTTTAGCTTTTTCTTTTTATGGTTCTCCTTATTTAATAACCAAAACACTTGCTTCAAGAATAGCAGATCAAGCTTCCCATTATAGAAAATTAGCTCAACAACTTAGAAAAAAAGGTATTAAACTTAGGAGACCTTCTGGGGGCAGAGATGAAGAAGTGGAATCTTGGACAGAAGGTGAAACCCGGCCCCAAAAAGTAAAAAACCTGGAAGCTAAATTGATTTTGCCTGAATTTATAGGCTCTTATCCTTTAATGGGGGTAAAAGAAGATGGACACACCATCCAAACTTATGATAAAATGCCCCGTTCTAGAGAAGCTCAAAGAGATATTTTAAGATATTCTAAATGGATTTCTAGAAAACTTTCTTTTAGATATGGTCCTATGGTTTGTACCCCTATGAGGGCAGTTGAATTGGCTTTTTTTAAGTATGGCTTTAAAGGCGATCAAGAATTAAAACCTGGATGGGCAGTACCTGATTGGAATAGGGACTTTAAGGAAAAACCTAAATCCCGAAATAAGTGGAACATATTAGAATTAAATCCTCATGTACAACTACTTTATCGAATAGCAGAAAAAACAGCAAGAATAGCTACTTATAAGTAATAAACATAGAAACTTTTATAAACTAAAAAATTCTTCAGTTTTTATGCCAAATGAACAATTAGAATTAATCTTGCCTTTGAGAAAAAGGCCTGTAGAAAGACCTTACATAAAGGGACAAAACCTTTATGCTGAACAAATAGGGGAAGCTATTTTGGATTCTAGGGCTAAAGTCCCTTTTGATGTTATTCTAGAAGAAGACACTTATTATCATGCCCCAAAAGAATACCGTCATACTTTTTCCACTCGTTTTGTTTCTTCAAATCCAAAGTTAAGAACTTTTAGAAGAATAGACGACACCCCCTGTATATCTGAATTAGAACCTATTGAAAAAGAAAGAAGAACACTTTTTGATGTACTTTCTTTTCTAAAAACAGAGTACAAGACTACTTTTTTTAAACTTGGTAAAAGGAACATTGATGATTTTGAAGAAGACATAAAAAAAAATTATTATAAAGCTAATTTTACTGTCAGAGCTAAAGACTAATCATCCACTCTCCATCTAGGCATTATTTCTAATTTTTTTAAATCCAAACCCCTTTCTTCTTTTTTAAAATCTAAAATTCCATTCCAAGCTATCATAGCTGCTTGATCTCCTGACCATTTCATTGGAACTACTTCAAATTTACATTTTCTTTCCTTACACATAACTTCTAACATAGAAATTAATCTTTTATTAGCTGCCACACCCCCTATTAATAATAATTCTTTCTTCTCAGTGTGTGCTAACGCTCTCTCAGCTACTTCAGTTAACATAGCAAACACGGTTTCTTGTAAAGAATAACAAAGATCCTCTTTCTTAGTCCCCTTTTTGTATAATTGAATAGCTTTTGTAATAATCCCGGAAAACTCTACATCCATCCCTTTAACCACATAAGGTAATTCCACATAAGAACCTTTCTTTGCCAGAGTTTCAATTTTAGGTCCAGCCGGAAATCCAATCCCCAATTCTCTTCCAAATTTATCCAGAGCATTCCCCAATCCAATTGTTAAACACTCCCCAAATATCCGATACTTTCCTCCTTCATACCCAATTATTTGAGTATTTGCTCCTGTAGCTAAAATATAAATTGGATCTTTAGCCTTGCATAACATTTTTCCAATTTCTAAATGGGAAATTAAATGATTAACTCCAATTAAAGGTACTTTATATTTTTCTGCAAGTTCTCTAGCCGCATGTAAACCTACCCATAAAGATAAAGGCATCCCGGGACCTTGAGAAAAAGCTACTAAATCAATTTTTTTAAAATCTTTGATAGCTTCATAAATTATTCTTTCTTTAACTTCTTTCAAAAACTCGGCACATTTATTTGGAACAATTCCCCAATCTTTAGTTTTATACATTTCTCTAACTTCACTTAAAATTTCACCTTCATCATCCACAACACTACATGAAAAAGTATGCGCAGTTGATTCAATTCCAACACATTTCATAAAAATTTTAAAGGAATTTAAGTTTAAAAATTATCCGATATAAGCTAAATCATTACTTTTTTTGCTTTGTTTCACACTACCTTGTAATTGTTGACCCTGAACCTTAGACATCATTTGTTTTAACATAGACTCAAAATTCTGCGCAGCTTTCATTAAAGGTTTATAATCAATATCAATTTTCCAATATTGATCTAAAGTTTGAATGGCTTTAGCTGCAGCTTCACTATCGGGGAATTTACTTGGACTTTCTGCTAAAATGGAACTAACGGGAATATCTTTCACTCTCAACATCACAGCTGCCGTAACACCCATCATTATACCTTCTTGCAGGTTTATTAGACCTAATTTTTCCCCCATTTTAAGATGATTTTCAGAATAGAAATAAGTTTTCATAGCAGATTTAGATTTATTACTGGGTAAACCTTCTAAAATAACAATCTCCTTAACATTTAATTGTCTGGATAGATCTTCTATAATCTCTGCCATAGCCCATTCAAATCCGGCTACTTCACTTAATGTTTGTAAAATAACCATCTTAAATTTCTTACAATAGAACAAATCCAAAGGTCCTATTAATTTAGTTTTATGTATGGCTGCTAGAGGCAATAGTTTATCAGATTCCACACATCCAATCCTTTCTACATCTAAATGTTCAATTAAAAACTTAGTAGCTATTGTTCCTACCAAACCAAATCCCGGGAAACCCAAAACTAACCTTACATTTTGAGGTTTCTGTTCTAAATGTAATTTCATATTATTTCAAAAACTTCATTGGTATATAAACCTTATCAAAGAATTTATAAATTCCCATTTATTTCAAAAAATTAATGAAGAAAAATAATTATGCAGGTTCTATTGTCTTGGGATTAAATGATGCCATTGTAGAGCTAACTGGAGTTTTAGCCGGATTAACTTTGGCCTTACAAAATTCTAGCATTATAGTTATTTCTGCTCTTATAACTGGAATAGCTGCTTCTTTATCCATGGCAGCTTCTTCTTATTTACATGCTGAAGAAGAAAAAAATCATAAAGAACCCTTCCAATCAGCAATTCATACGGGCAGTACATATCTTATAACTGTTATTTTTTTAATAGCTCCATATTTTATTTTTAGTAATGTTTATTATGCTCTAGCTACAACTTTAATAATTGCCATCTTAATCATCGCAGTTTATAATTATAGTATTTCAACTCAAAAACAAAGTTTCTCAAAAAGATTCTTTAAAATGACTTTAATTTCCCTTTCAGTAGCTTTAGTCACTTTTATAATTGGTTATTTAATCAGAATTTATTTTGGAATTGAAATTTAAAATTATTTCTTAACAACAATTTCTATAATATCCTGATGTTTTAATTTATACTCCTTTCCTCTAGCCATCTTATCTCTTACAGTTATAGCTTTAATAAAATTATCACCCAAATCTTTATGAATTTTATAGGCAAAATCTAAAGCCGTACTCCCTTCCTCTAATAAATGACAATCTGGCAAGATATTTCCATCAGAATCTTTTAAGTTATTCACTCCTCCTGGAAAAATAGCCACATATTTTAACTTCTCAAAAACCATTTTATTCAAAACGCCTTGCACTCCCGTATTTCCATGCTCTTCTAAAAATTTTTTAATAAAACTCATCCCTTTTTTCTGTTCTTCTGTTAATTTATCCTTATTTAATATTTTAAAATCCTCTTCTCCAGGAATATAATCAATCATTTCTTTCTTAGCAGCTTCTCTTAAAGCTAATTCTACTTCTGCACTACAAGGAATCATTTCATATTTCTCTTTCAATTTTTCATAATTCATCTTAGCTCCAGGAATATCTATTTTATTAGCCGCAATTAATATTGGCTTGGTCATTTTCCTTAATTCTTTAGCCAATTGTAATAGGTCTTCATCATTCCAAGCAGTAGGGTTATGTCCTAAATTCAAAATCTTAATAGCTTCTGTGGTCATATCCTCATTCACTCTTAATCCAGATAATTGCTTAGCTAACGCTCTCTTTATATCTTGATTCTCTTGTTTAACAGTTCTGGAAAATTTTTCCCAACCTTTTTTTAAAATTCTCAAATACCATTGATCCAATTCATTCTCTAAAAATTTAATATCTTTTTCAGGATCATAACTTAATGGTTCTACAGGATTTCCTTCATTATCTGTACTTCCCGAAATATCCACAATGTGGATTAAAGCATCTGCTTCATTTAAAGAATCTAAAAATTGATTTCCCATTCCTTTACCTTCACTCGCCCCTTCCACAAGCCCGGGAACATCCATTAATTTTACAGGTACAAACCTTTTATGGTTTAAACAAAACCCATATCTTGGATTACATTGTGTATCAAATTCCTTATCCACACATTCCACTTCCACATAACCCTCTCCTTCAGTCGCTTTCAAAGTAGTAAAAGGTCTAGAACTTATCTCTACCTCTGCCAAAGTACTCGCTTTAAAGAACGTTGATTTGCCTGAACTAGGCTTGCCGAAGTAAACCGATTAACATCGTCTCCCCCCTGCAACTTCATATATTATGTTGCCTTCTCCCATAGTTCCCCTTTTAATTATTTTTTCCATTTTCTCTAAGTTATGAATATGAAATCTTACTCCTTGTCTTGTCATATTTATCTTATTAGCAATCTGGTTTACAGTTAAATCCTCTAATTTTAACATTTTTAATATCAATTCCCGGTTTCCTTTGGTTTTGTAAATTTTTCTATCATATATCTTTAAACTGTTTTCTATTTTTTCATGGGATTTTCCTAAATGGGCTTCAGGGTATTTCACAATTAATTTTTTATAATCTTTAAATAATGCATTCATCCCCCTTCTTAAAATGTATAATTCCCCATAGGACCCTCTAATTTTGGTTGTATATCTATATTCCAATTTTTTACATAAATTCTCTAAATCTTGTACAAGTCTAGGATTTTTTAGTCGAATAGCTATAAGTGTAGAATCTATATGTCCTTCATCTATAATAAAAGCGAGAAGTACACTTAATAAATAATCTGAATTTTTTTCTAATATCTTCAGGGGAATCCTAGCAGATCTTGAAAGAAAACTTTTCACATTTAAATTATATGTACTAAAAAACAACTGGGATAATACTGCAGGACAATAAGGTCTTGTTGTTTTTTCAAAATAATTTTCCTTCTTAAATTTTATCTTACCAAAGATAGATTCAATCTTTTCAACATAGGCTTTTCTCATCTTTATGTCAAATTGTCTATATCCAAAATATATTTGCCTATTTCTCTTTGGATTAATAACTGTGCCATCCGCTATATTGTGAGCTAATAACATATCAAAAAGGGGAGTAATTTTTATAGGAAGAATTGGTTCTGAGATTATATTCCAACCCCTTCTAGTTTTGTAAGATTCTATGTTTCCTTGCATTTTATACTTATCAATATTTAATTTATCACAACACAATATGAAGACTTCTAAGGGAGCAAAAAACCCGGTATTGTAATACGAATATTTGAATAAGTTTCTAAAAGTACCATATGGGATGTTAATTTTATCCTTTACTTCTTTATTGTAGAATTTCTCTTTACTTTTGAATCTTTTCCTAATTAAAAGATTGATTTTTCTTAAAAAAGACTGATTTAATTTAATATTTACCTTGAGACCCAATTCCCNGATATTAACTTTTTCCATAACCCTTGTTAAGACTTTATAACTTATATATTTTTCTATTTAGTTTCCCCAATAATCCAATTAACATAAACAATAACACTTTTAAACCATTTTTAAAACTAACGATAGTATGGAAAAAGAACAAATCCCAAGGGGTTTTAGGGGTTATGACAGGCGCGTCTGTAAAAGCTTTAGAAGTACTTTTAACTTAAAGCCAAAACCTTTAAAAGAATAATAATTCTATTTTTAATCTAAGGGCCCGTAGCTTAGTCTGGTGGAGCACCAGTCTTATATGACTGTCAGACTTACAATCTAAGAGAGCTGGAGGTCGGGGATTCAAATTCCCCCGGGCCCACCATAATTTTAGCTGGAAGTTATAGGAACCAAAGAGGTTCTTATAAACAGATACTTTTAAAAATTAAAAAAGACGTTCTTTAGTCTGTGCTCCCGTGGTCCAGCCCGGTCAACGATTTTGCCCTTTCGAGGCAAAGACCCGAGTTCAAATCTCGGCGGGAGCGATTAATTACTAAAGGAGAATATAGAAAGAAAGATGGCTAGCTTTAACGGAAATGGTTATTTGAGTTAAATTTAAATATTAATTCTTTCATAAATTTTTATAGCAAAACTGAGGAAAGTGAAATGAAAATAGTAATAAATTCAGGATATTTTGATCCATTGCATATAGGACATATTGAATGCATGAAACTCTCAAGACCATTAGGAGATAAATTAGTTATTATATTAAATAATGATCATCAATGTTCTCTAAAAAAAGGAAAATCATTTATGCCTCAAAAAGAAAGAAAGAAAATTGTAGAATCTTTAAAACCTGTTGATGAAGTTTTTATTTCAATTGATAAAGATAAAAGTGTTTGTGAATCAATAAAAGCAATTGCAGAAAAATATAAAAAAAATGAAATAATTTTTGCAAAAGGTGGAGATAGATTTTCAGACGAAATTCCTGAAGCAAAAGTTTGTAAAAAATATGAAATAAAAATTGTTGATAATTTAGGAAAGAAAATACAATCATCATCTAATTTAACAGGTTTAAAAGAGATAAAATGAAAATTTTAAATAAAAAAGAAACCATTAAAGAATTTTGTAAAAGAGCATATTCCCATCTACAACGAGAAATTTGAAATATTCTTTATCACAAACTTAATAAACCGATAATTTTTCTAATTTGTTATGGACTCATCAAAAGTTGTCAAAGCTGTATTATTAATTACAGTAGCAGTTCTTTTTTTAGTTACCTCTATTATATCCTTAGTTTCAGCCTCTAATATTATTTCTGAAACTGCTAAAACTTATATTTTAAAAGTTGAAAGATGCGAATTCGAACCTCTTGCTCGATCTTTAGAATCCGGAGTCCAACCTGAAGAACTTCCTGATCCTGAAAGGGGATGCAAAATAGATTACAATCAAACTAAACGAGAACTAGCTGACTCCATTGCCATGTTAATTATAGCCTTACCTATTGCCCTATTTACTTATAGAAAATTATTTAAAATTTATAAAGATTAATTCTAGAATTTTTTATTTTTGTCCTTACCTTTCTAAAGTAAGATGGGCGACTGCGAGGCGTTGAAGTTTTAAAGTGAACAACCAATAAATTGGTGTTGTAAAACTGTATAACCCCGAGGCACCCACTTCAAAATATTAAAAATAAGGTTATAAATGTTTCTATCCTAATTAATCCCATGACAAACTTAGAGTATTACAAGGTTATAATATCTTATACCCTCTTGATAAAGCCGGAAGAACCCCCTCTCCAGAAGAAACTGGATCATGTTGGTGGAAAAGAGGCAAAAAAGCTCTTACCCCTACAAATACTTCCTATTCAGAAAGGGTAATCGCCGTTAACCCCATGGATTCGGCAAGTTATATCTTAGAAAAATTAGGTCTTGGAGAGAGCGAAGGCGATGAAGAACATAGAGTAAACCTAGATGACTTAGACCGTAAAACCCTTACAATAATAATTTCCAAATTAGATGATGATGTTCTCTTAACTCTAAAGTCTCTAACTGATTTAACTAAAGATCAAAAAAATACAATCCATGCTCCTAGAACTCAATTCAAAATTAAACAAGATTCTCTTTCAGTACTTACAAAATTAGTAACTAAAACACCATTAATATAAATTTCATGACCTAACTCAATACTACTTCTTTTACCATCCACTGTAACCGCAATCATATCTTCACCTGTAGCAGTTAGCGTAACATCCCGACCATTAAAATTAGCACTCACACCTTCTCTAAAGATAATCCCCCCCACCTTTTGACAGGTATTTTTTCCATAATAACTGCTTTGCCCAGTATTAAATTTAGTACTATAACCTGTTAGACTAACTAAATTCATAACAAACAAAGCACTTAGAAGAACAATTGTAACAACCAATAATTTATCTGTTTGGCTTCTAATAATATTTTTACTCACCTTCTTCTTTGCCATGTCTCTTAAATATAGTTTCTTATATATAAGTCTTACGCCGAAAGCTTTTTTAGTGGAGTTTTTCTTAAAGATTCAATGGCAAAGTATAACCAAATGTGTACAATATGTAGAAAAAATAAAGTTTTAATGGAGCACTATAGACAGAAACCTTATTGTTTAGACTGCCAGATGAGATACTGGGATCCTGTTAAAGACCCCAAATATAAAAAATTATTCAAAATTCCAAAAAAATTTTATGCAAAGTCTTATTTCTTAAGAAATGTAAGGTCTTATTATGATAGAAACGAAGAATTGTCTAAGAAACAAATCGATGCTTTCAAAAAAACAGTAAAAGAAATGGAAAAAGAAGATACTAAATCTCAATAGAACTTATATATCTCTTATTTTTTTCTAAAAGAAGGAGATGGAAATGTTCTTTTTTCGCGAACGTTTTTCCTAAAAAGGTTCATGACAAAATATTCCAATTCTAAACTAGACACATTTGACCAGTGTAAATTAAAGTACAAGTACAGATACATTGACAAAATCCCAGTAGAAATAGAAACAACAATAGAAGCTTTCATGGGTTCCATGGTCCACGATACCTTAGAATTTCTCTATAAACAATTACAAGAAAATAAACTACCAACCCTAAAGGACTTATTAGAATTCCATAACAAAAAATGGGAAGAAAATTACTCTACAAATATTTTAATAGTAAAAAACAACCCTTCAGACTTTTACAAAGACAAAGGTTCTAAATTTATAATAAATTACTACTACAAACACTACCCATTTAATCAATCTAGAACTTTAGCCCTAGAAACCCAGGCTTTCCTACCTTTAGATTCTTCAAGAAATTATCACATTAGAATCGATAGATTGTCTATCGGATCCGATAAAACAATAGAAGTTAATGATTATAAGACTAACAACAGATTAAAAACTCAAAATGAGGTGGACAAGGATAGACAATTAGCAATGTATTCTTTATGGGTTAAAAATAAATTTCCTAACTCTAAAATTAAATTAGTTTGGCATTTCCTAGCTTTTAACCAACATCTAGAATCTACTAGAACACACGAAGAATTAGAAAAATTAAAATTAGAAGTCTTAACAAAAATAAAAGAAATAGAATCCGCCCAAGACTTTCCAGCTAACCAAACTCCCTTATGTAATTACTGCGAATTTCAAGAAATTTGTCCTGAATTTAAGAAAACTATATAAATTTCTTTTTATTTTAAAATAAGGGGGGTATTACTATGGAAGATCAAGAACAGCAAACCTTAGAAAAATATTCTGTAAAAGAAAAAATAAAAAGTTTAACTTCGAAAATATTAACGAAGTTACCCTTTAAAAAAATTAATTAATTTCAATAACTTTTATTTTAAAGTTTAAATTCTTTCCAGCTAAAGGATGGTTTAGGTCTATTGTTATTTCTTTATCCCCTACTTCCAAAATCTTAGCTCCTACTTGTTTTCCATCTTGAGTTTGCATCCCTAACATCATACCCACTTGAGGTTCTTGATCTTTAGGTAATTTCTCTCTTGGAATTTTTACAATCTTTTTAGGATCTGAATTACCATAAGCTTCCTCTGCTGTTAGTTTAATTTCTTTTTCCTCATTTAATTCCATACCAACCACAGCTTCGTCAAAGCCTTTTATTACCATTCCCTTTCCAACTTCAAATTCCAAGGGGTGAGAATGATCTCCATGCTTAGAACTATCAAACACTTTTCCATCATCAAATGTACCCTCGTAATCCACTTTTATTTTGTCTCCTTTCTTAATTCTCATTTTTTATTTCTCCTTCTCTAAATCACTTTATTACTTAAAATAACTAAAATTACCACTTTTAAACCTTTTCCTGCCTATATATAGTATCTACAACCTCCAAGTTCTTTATAATCACTTGAATACTCGCTTTATTCACTCTTTCCTTATCTTCAGAATCTAAAAAAAATTCCACATCTACAAAGTCACAATTTTCACATTCTGCCTGTCCTATTCTAACAATTCTTAACTCCTTTCCATTATAATTCTTATATTGACCTAAACTTTTTACATAACCTTTTGCCATTTCTATATATCTACCCTCTTTTTTTCCATTGTAAACATCTTCATTAATAGGGCATTTTCCTTGTGTGTAATACTTTACATTTTTATCACTACAAGCTTTACATCCATTATTATAGTTATTTGCACATGGATAAACTAAACATTTAATATTTTCATTAGCCCAACCACATACTTCTTGAATTTTATCATAACATTCTTCATTTCTATCTTCTTCTAAACATTCTACTTTATACTCAAAAACTTCATCTTCTTTTTCTAATTTAACAACTTTACTTCCACATCCACTTATTAAAATTAAACTTACTAATATAATTAAATACAAATTCATAGTTTCTTAAAGAACTTTAAAATATTTAAATTTAAGCTAAAACTTGTCAATAAGGGCTTATGAGAACTTCCCTTAAAAAATTCAATAAGACTTTACGAACTAAAAGGCTTCTTCACCCAATGTCCTTAAAATTCTTTTAATTTCATCTATTGTTTTCTGTTGATCTTTCTTTTCAGATATTCTCACAAATATCATTATTAAGTCTTTTAGATCTTCTACATTTAGAAATTTTACTTTATAATTATCTGTCAAGAAATAAAATCTAAATTTTTTATATTTCAATTCTTTTATGGCAATGCCACCCACACTTCCTAAAAAATTTCCTTTTTTGGGATTTGTTTCTAAATTTAACATTAAAGAGATTATATCGACAGATTCTTGTTTGAATTTTTTGTTTATCTCTGCCTCTAATTTCTTAGTGATTATTACCTTTGCCATCTCTTTTTTGCTTCGGCTAGAGCTTCCTTAACAGTTACAGTGCCTTTTTCATCCATTAAAATTTCTTGGATTTGTCTTTCTTTAGCACGGTTTAGAATTCTTGCTAAGATGTCGTTGTAAGTTTCTCCTTTAGTTCCAAATTCTGTTATTTGTTCTTGGACTTGTCTTGTTATCGAGATTGTAGTATTCATATTTACCCCCAATTATATTTGTTATAATGGTTATAATTATTATAGTATTTAAATATTTCTATCTTAGAACCGGTCTATGTGAACCACTTTCTACAGGAAAAAAGCTTAAAAACACCCTTTATTTAAAATATTTTAATGAAAAAAGAAAAAATCCTGGGATTAAGTAATAATGAAGATAGCCACTGGTTTAAACTACAAGGTACTGATCAAGCTTTAAAACACTTAGATAAAATCTTTGACACTTCAGATTTATGGACTTATTGGTTTCATGAATTAGAAAAAGAAGACACTGGTTCTTATAATTGGTTGGTTCAAAATAGCCCTTTGGATTTCACTTCAGATGAAAAAGATTACTTAGTTTATTTTATTTTTACTACTTCTACTATACATTTAATTTTAAGAAGAGTTAGAAAATTTGAAAAATATAAAAAAGAAATCCTAAAACATTTTGAATTTAAAAAAAGGAAATAAGTTTAATTAAAGAATTATTCTCCATCAATCATTTCATGCCATTCTTCCATAATATCTTTCCATTCCTTTGTTCCTGTTAAGTCCTCTACAGCTTTTATTTGATCAGAAGTCGCTTGTGGATGATCTAAATAACCATTTTTACCCAAATCCATATTCCCAATAACCGGAGAAGGATAACCTTTAAAATATTGCAATAAAACATCTAATCCTTCCTGAATTCTATCATCTAACTTTCCCTTTATCCTTCTAAGAGTCCCTATCGAAGTAAATGTAGAATAAAGGGGTTGAACTTTACCCTCTTCAGACCTATATAAATCTACAAAATGAACATCTCTCAAAGGTTCATCAGGAGAACCCCACATACTTTCATTAGATAAGTAATCCCTTAATGTTAATTTTTGTTCTGACATATATAAAACATCAAGAAAAAAAAGTTTTTAAGTCTATCTTTTGGTTCAGAAATTGAAAAGGGGAAGGCTTTTCATAACCCTTAAAAACTTTAAGGAATTTTAAATCTATATGGGCTTATCAGATATTAGAAATAAAAGGTATCTTGTTCCTTCTATAATTATTTTTTTAGGATTAGCTAGGTTTCTAAGTTTGATCGTTGTAACTTGTCCTAATTTCATGACATCCTATGAACGTTATATCCTCCCTATTCTTGCTATTCTTTTTATATTTGCTCTTCATAAATTTGTTTGTTATCTAGAAGACAATAAAAAAACTATTTGGGGTTATTATATTTTGGCTTTGGTTCTTTTGCTGATAGTTTACATAGGGATAGATGTAGTACTATGGAGACTTCTTGGAGAATGTAGATCTGTTCCCCCCTTTTAATAAAACTTGTACAAATTTATTTCTTCCCAAAAACCTTTTCTAAACCTTCTTTTACTTCTTTTTCACTAAAAGGTTTACTTTTCCCATCCAAAGTTTACTTCTCCATTCTCTTTCAGCTTTTATAATTGGATTTGCTATTGCTTCTACTCCCATTTTTACACCTCCTTCTTTCTTTTATAGGGGTATGAAATTAATTTAAAATAATTATATTCCTTATTACATTTATCACAACTTACATTACTTCCATCGTGTTGTTGAACAAAAACACTTTCTTTTTTATGATTAAATCCAAAATGAACTCTATTTGAAAAATCAATACTTCCACATTTACATTTTAGATATTTTAATTTTTTCATTCTTTTACAGAAGTCTTTGAAACTTATATCGCTTTCTCTCTTGTAGAACAACCTATTTCCTTGAATTCTTAAACACCTTTATAAACGTTGTTTCCTTATTATAATAGGGGAAAATAACGGAAAAACTACTAATTTAAATCGGGAATTTAGTTGGACCTGCCAATATTGCGGAGGCCATTCTTTTACATTACAAAGATTAATGGGACTTCATAAAGTATGTGTTGTATGTTTGAAGAATACTGGTTAAAAACCCTTAAAAACCCATTTTCTTTAATAAATTCTGGGGTTAACATAAATTGAAATTACTAACAAAATCAAAATATATCCAAGGATTACAGTGTCCCAGATTCCTCTGGACAATGTTTCACCATCCTGAGGAGATTAAAGAGCCAGATTTAGCAACTCAAGCTATCTTTGCTCAAGGTAATTTAATCGGAGAACTAGCTAAGAAATTATTTCCTGGCGGTATTGACTTACCGACTGAAAATTTTACTGTAAACCTACAAACAACTCAAGAATTACTTAAAGAAGATAAGCCTTTATTTGAAGCAGGTATAATTTTCGAAAATTGTTATTCAAGAATTGATGTTTTACTTCCCACAGAAACTAATGAATACGATATTGTTGAGGTTAAATCTGGAACTAAAGTAAAAGAAGAAAATTTAAATGATGTTTCTTTCCAAAAATATTGTTGTGAAAAATCCGGATTGAAAATTAGAAATTGTTATTTACTTCATGTGGATAATACTTATTTAAAACAAGGCGAAATAGATCCTAAAAAAATATTAATCCAAGAAGATGTTACTTCTCAAGTTAATGTATTAATGGAAACTATTCAAGATAAAATTGATTCTCTTTTTGAAGTGATTAACTCTAGTGAATGTCCTGATTTAAAACCTAATCCTTTGAAGAATGCAACTCACAATTGTAAAAAAGAAGGCTGTTTAGATGATTTACCTTCTGATAATGTTTTTACTCTTTATAGGGCTGGAAAAAAGGCTTTTGAGTTATATGATAAAGGAATTGAAAGTATATCCAAAATACCTTCCGATTTTAAATTAAATCCTAAACAAGAACTTCAAAAAAATTCTGAAATTTCAAATAAAACACATATCCATAAAGAATCTATAAAACATTTCCTTAAAACTTTAACTTATCCACTTTATTATTTAGATTTTGAAACTATAAATCCTGTTCTTCCTAAATATGAAGGAATGAAACCTTATCAAAGAATTCCTTTTCAATTTTCTTTACATGTGGTTAAAGAAAAAGGTGGAGAGGTAGAACATTACGAATTCCTACATGATTCCAAAGAAGATCCTAGGGGTTTATTTTTAGCTGAATTAAAAAAAGTTTTAGGTGAGACTGGAACTATAGTTACTTACAACCAAGCTTTTGAAATGGGTGTATTAAAAGAATGTTCTGAAGCTTTTCCAGAGTTTAAAGATTGGGTTGAAAATACTTTAATTAGAATTGTAGACTTATGGGTCCCCTTTAGGAATTTTTCTTATTATAATCCAAGTCAACATGGATCTGCTAGTATAAAACAAGTTCTTCCTGCTGTTACTGGTAAAGATTATAGTGATTTAGATATTGGTGATGGTGGAACTGCGAGTCTTAAATTTATTGATATTACTTATGGTAGTGTTTTAAAAGAAGAAAAGTTAAAAATTAGAGAAGATTTACTTAAGTATTGTTGTTTAGATACTAAAGGTATGGTGGATATTGTTGAAAAGTTGAAGGAGAACGTTGGAGAATTTTAAGAAGTGGAAACCGTAGGTGTCCACTTCTAAAACAACTCCAACTTTATCCCCAAATTCTTTAAAAATAAAAATTTAAAATCTTTTTATTTCAAAACTAACCCTACCAATCATCATATCATAAACATCTTTAGCACAAGTAATGGGTTTAGAATTATAACCTCCCTTAATTAACTTATTATATCTTTTACTTAACTCAATCAAACTTAAAATTTTTAAAGCTTTAACCTCATTACCTTTACATTCTTTTTTTAATTCAACCACACTTAATTCATCTAAATGATTTAAATTATAATCTCTTAATAATCTATTACTTAATTCCAAAGCACTTTCCCCAGGAGTTCCATACCACAAAACAACAGCTAATAATTCTGCACTATCTAAACTTTCAACCCCATTTTTCTTCAATTTAAACCCAGGTCTATCTTTTTTTGATCAAAATTTTTTCTAAAAAGTTTGAAAGGAATATCTTTAATTTTCATTAAGAATTAACAATAAAAAAAGGATATAAAAACTTAAGCATCCCTATTGTAGGAAAAGGTTTATAAACAAATATAACAACAATCATAACAATGAAAACAATAACAATCTCAAAACATGAATATACCCAAATGAAACAAGATTTAAAATCTTTAAGAGAAACAGAACTTTACAAAAGACTTTTAGAGTTTGAAGAAAATATAAAACTTGGAAAAATCCATACTAGAAAAGATTTAGGATTTTAATTTAAATAATCTAAAAATTTTATCTTTTATTCTTCCAATTGTTCTTTTTTGTTTTTTCTCACTAGTTTTCATTTCATACTCAAATAACCAAATTTCCTTACTATTTTTCAAATGTTTAAAATATAACCTTATTGGCGGTCGTTTATTCTTCATCCCGTATATAAAAAGTTTAGAATCAATCATTTTTCCTGCTTTTGGACCTTTATTTTCAATTCTATCAAACATTTTTGAAAGGATTTTCTTTATTCCTCCATCCACATTTGCTAATTGATTTAGAATAACCTCATCAAATTTAATTTCATATATTTTATCTCTAACTCTCATTTTCTATAAAATTAATTAAGAACTATAAAAACTTAGCTCTTAACCTTCACCACCTCAAACTCTTCAGGATATTTCTTTATTTTCTCTTCAAACTTTTTTTCTTTTTCACTACAAAGCACTTCATAAACAACACCAGAAGTCAAATCAATAACATCACCCCTAGCACCATTATTAAAAATACCTTCAGTAATAAATTCATGACCAAGTTCCTTCAACCATCTACAAATATCTAACTTCTTAATTATATGTTCTCTAGTTTCATTATTATGCCATCTTAAACAATTAAGTTTTCTATTACTCACTCTAATATGCTGTAGTCTCTCACTAACACCAAAACACTTCTCTTTTAACCTATTAAAATGATTTTGAGAAGCTCTCTGATTTTACAAGCAAAGTAAAAGAATAATTTTTCCAAAAGGAAAGGCTCATGGAAAACGTAGTTGTCCATTCTTCTTAATTTATCAATTTTTCTTCCCGAGGATTCTTTCCCAAAAAGTAAACTTTTATAAACCAAAATTCTAATAAAAATTTAACAAATGAAGAGAAGTTCAAGACGTTGGAAAAAGAAGGGCCAGATGAGATGGAAGTGGCAAAGAAAGAGAATGAACAAGGAAAAAAAGAGACGTAAAGAAAGGAAATAGTTCTAAAGGATAAACTTTATAAACACAAAATTTCTCATTTTCTCTACGATATAAGCCGATCAATGAAGCTATATCTGTTCTATGAGTACTTTACATTGTAGAGTATGATGTAAGCAGATAGTAAGTTTATTCCAATTATTAAATCTAATAGCGACCAATAATAATTTTTTTGTTAAGTTTTATTTTGATAAAACTTTTCNGAAAAGTTTTAATACCCGTTGATTCTGCGGGAGATTGCTGCTATTGGGATCCGACTTAGCCATGCAAGTCAAGGACTCTTCGGAGGACTGGCAGACCGCTCAGTAACACGTCGATAATCTACCCTAAGGTTTGGGACAAGCTCGGGAAACTGAGTCTAAACCCGAATAAGAAATATACTCTGCAATGACATATTTCTCAAAAGCAATGCCTTAGGATGAGTTGGCGGCTGATTAGGCTGTTGGCGAGGTAATGGCTCACCAAACCTATGATCAGTAGGAGCCTTGAGAGAGGTAGCTCCGAGAAGGGCACTGAGATACTGGCCCTAGCCCTAAGGGGTGCAGCAGGTACGGAACCTTTACAATGCACGAAAGTGTGATAAGGGGATCCCAAGTGCTTTACTTCGGTAAGGCTTTTGTCAAGCGTAAATAACTTGGCGAATAAGTGGTGGGAAAGACTGGTGCCAGCCGCCGCGGTAACACCAGCGCCACAGGTGGCAATCACGATTATTGGGTCTAAAGGGTCCGTAGCCGGTTTGTTAAATTTTTCGTGAAATTGTTATGCTCAACTTAACAATGTGCGAAAAACACTACCAAACTAGAGACCGGGAGGAGACAGAAGTATTTTGGGGGGAGTGGTAAAATGCTATAATCCCCAGAGGACTACCTATGGCGAAGGCATCTGTCTAGAACGGTTCTGACGGTGAGGGACGAAAGCTAGGGGAGCGATCCGGATTAGATACCCGAGTAGTCCTAGCTGTAAACGCTGTGAGTTATGTGTTGCACTTTCTTCGGGAAAGTGCAGTGCCGAAGTGAAGACATTAAACTCACCACCTGGGAAGTACGGTCGCAAGATTGAAACTTAAAGAAATTGGCGGGGGCTTACTACAAGGGGTGCGGCGTGCGGTTTAATCGGATTTTACGCCGGGAATCTCACCAGGAGCGACGGCAGGATGAAGGTCAGATTGAAGGTTTTACCTAACGAGCCGAGAGGAGTTGCATGGCCGCCGTCAGTTCGTGCCGTAAGGTGTTCTGTTAAGTCAGATAACGAACAAGATCTACGTCTACAGTTGCCATTGTCTCGTAAGAGGAACAAGCACACTGTAGAGACTGCCTTGGAAACAAGGAGGAAGGTGTAGGCTACGGTAGGTCAGTATGGCCCGAATCTCCTGGGCTACACGCGCGCAACAATGGTAAGGACAATGGGATACAACTCCGAAAGGAGAAGTTAATCCTCGAAACCTTATCCTAGTTTAGATTGAGGGCTGTAATTCGCCCTCATGACACCGGAATCCCTAGTAATCAGAATTCAACACGTTCTGGTGAATACGTCCATGGGCCTTGCACACACCGCCCATCAAACCAACCGAGCAGGATTTGAGTGAGGTTTAGTTTTTGATTAAATCGAATTTGAGTTCAGTAAGGTGGGTTAAGTTGTCACAAGGTAGCCGTAGGGGAACCTGCGGCTGGATCACCTCCTAAATTTTACTATCTGCTCATAGAAATCTTTAAAAGTAAGGATTTGTCAGACTCCTATTAAGGGCCTGTAGCTCAGTGGTAGAGCACTACCCTTGCAAGGTAGGGGTCTCGGGTTCAATCCCCGACAGGTCCACATTAAAAGTGCGGTTCTAGATAACAAAATATCTTGAACTCAGGACTTAACATTCTTAAGTCATGCATAAATTTGAGGTCATATTGCCAATTTAATCCATTAGGTGGATGACTAGGCTCAATAGTCGATGAAGGGCGTGACAAGCTACGAAATGTTCCAGCGAGGTGCAAGTAGCCATAGAACTGGAAATCCCTGAATGAGACTTCTCATTAAATCCGAAAGGATGGAAAATGGGGGGAATTGAAGCGTCTTAGTACCCCCAAGAAAAGAAATCAATTGAGATGTCGTTAATATCAGCGAGAGAAAGCGACACAAGGCAAACCGAATCTGTTGCAGTAATGTAATAGACATGTGGTGTTATAAGACCTGCATTAAATTCCTAATTAAATAAACTGAAGTTCTTTGAAAAGAGACACCATAGAGAGTGATAGTCTCGTAAGTTTATTTGATGGAAGGAGCAGGTATCTTGAGTATTGTCTCTTAGATATGAGGCAAGAATTTTGGAGTCATCAATTTCAAACCTTAAATACTAATTGAGACCGATAGCAAATAAGTACCGTGAGGGAAAGTTGAAAAGAACCCTTAACAGGGTGTTAAAAGAACCTGAAATCTAATGGAGATAGCATGTTACGGCTTTTAGGAGTTGTAACGTACGTTTCGAATAACGGGCCAGGGAGTTTGTTTAAGTGGCGAGGATAATCTTTAGAGCATCCGAAGCGAAAGCAAAGAGTCCGCAGTTTACAAGGGACTAGGTATTAATGTGCCAGAAGTCACTTGAGCAAGACCCGAAACCGAGCGATCTAACCCTGAGTAAGGTGAAACGAATTTTTTAATTCGTGGAGGCCTGAAGAGTTACTGCGTGCATGCGTTCTTCTAACTTGGGGCTAGGGGTGAAAAGCCAATCGAGCTCGGTTATAGCTGGTTCCCACCGAAATTGATCTAAGTCAAGTCTTAGTTGAGACTAAAAAAAGGGTAGAGCTACGGATTGAAGGCATTGGGGGAGAAATCCCTCATCCTTTTGTCCAACTCCAAATCTTCTTTTGTCTTTGAAGCTAGGAAACGGGGGCCCGCGGTAAGCGTGGGTTCCGAGAGGGGAACAACCCCGATTGTAATTAAGGTCCCAAAATACTAATTAAGTGTTAAAGGGTGAAAGGTGTATAATGTCCAAGACAGCAGGAAGGTATGCTTAGAAGCAGCAATCCTTTAAAAAGTGTGTAATAACTTACCTGTCAAGATCTTGTGCCCTGAAAATGGACGGGGCTAAATTAGTTACCGATATTACAAACCTTAACGAATGTTAAGTGTGGTAGGTGGGCGTATTATTTGGACAGAAGCTTTTCTGCGAAGAGAAGTGGACCGAATAATAATGAAAATCCTGGTGGTAGTACGATCTATATAGTGTGAAAATCACTAGTACCGAAAGGGCAAGGGTTCCTTAGCACTGTCAATCAGCTAAGGGTAAGTTGATCCTAACCGAGGTCTTAACCAGACTAATCGGGAAAGGGAAAAAGGTTAAAATTCCTTTACTATCTAAGTACACGCGGCAACGCAAGCCCAATTTCTGACACTTTCGGCTAGACCAATATTAATTGTCGTTAATATTAATCAAAATAAATCAGGGGAGTATCCTAATGATGAGAACCTGATTAAATTTGAGATGAGCTGTCTTTAAGATAGTTTGGTTGATGCCAAGAGTTCGTAAAAAAGAAATTAGGAAGGATCTTAGATAATCATACCCAGAACCAGCACTGGTGCCCCTGGGTGAGAAGCCTAAGGTACGAGGGTTTAATCTAGTTAAGGGAAATCAGCAATTTAGCAGCGTTCCTTTGGTTTAAGCTGTCCCTGTGATTGTATTTGTATAAATGCGATCACAAGGTTCAATAACAAGGGGGGTCCGACTGTTTAATAAAAACTTAACCTTCTGCTAATCCGAAAGGACTTGTATAGAAGGTCACGTCTGCCCAGTGCAAGTACTCGAAACTTCCTTTCAAGGAAAAAAAGAGCTTGTAAACGGCGGGAGTAACTATGACTCTCTTAAGGTAAGCACAAAGTTGCCTTAGTAAAATTTGGCTATATGCTGGAACATCCGAGTATCCCACACTACCATAAAATTTATTAAGGATTATTTATACCTTAATATATGGTGACAATGTGATGGGTGCGGACAATCAGCAGGAAAGACTAGATGTGAAATGGATTGTTGGTTTCGTAGATGGCGAAGGTTGTTTTCATGTAGCTCTAAACAAGTTACCGAAAATGACTCTTGGTTGGCAGGTTCTGCCTGAATTCAGAGTGGTTCAACATCAACGTGACGAAGCAGTTCTCCAAAAACTAAAAACTTATTTTGGATTTGGAGATATTCGCAGAAATCATGGAGATCGAAAAGAGTTTAGAGTAAGGGGTTTAGAAAATTTGAATAAATTAGTTCATTTTTTTCAAAAACATCCGCTCCAAACATCAAAACATAAAAGTTTTGAACTTTTTTCAGACATCTTAAAGATGATGAACCAAAAACAACATCTGACTCAGAAAGGACTGAAAAAAATTGCTAACCTAGCGTCACAGATGAACCGCAAAGTCAGAAGAAATCTCTAGAATCCTCAGAGACTATACGCCAAACCAATTGTAGTGTCAACTGATGCTTGCAGTTGGAAGATATAGTCCGACCCACTAAGCGATTAGTGGAGATATACAGAAATGTATATCCGCCTTGATTCAAGGTCAGTATTCAAACTTTTTTGGTCAAGTTTTAATTTTGATCAAACTTTTTTTAAAAGTTTGGAGAAGTAACAGATGTGAGCGAAATACCTTGTCGTTTAATTGACGACGCGCATGAAAGGCGTAACGAGATCCCCACTGTCCCTAACAAGAATCCCCTGAACACACTATACTGGTGCAAAGGCCAGTGACCTCCAGTGGGAAGCAAAGACCCCGTAGAACTTTACTACAACCTATTATTGTAATATATTTTCTGTTGTTCAGTATAGGTGGGAGTTGTTAAAGCTTTTTTCGTCAGGAAGAAGTGTAAACAAAAATGAGATACCACCCAACCGAGAATATGTTGCTTACTCATCTATGATGAGGACACTTGTAGGCGGGTAGTTTGGCTGGGGCGGCACCCAGCTGAAAAGATATCAGCTGGGCCCAAAGGTTAACTCAACAGGTTTAGAAGTCCTGTGTAGAGTGCAAAAGCAAAAGTTAGCCTGACTGTGTTTCTAACAAAAAGAAACGCAGAGACGAAAGTCCGGTTTAGCGAACCTCTATACTCCTTTGATGGGAGTTAGAGATGACCGAAAAGCTATCTCGGGGATAACAGAGTTGTAGCGCCTAAGAGCTCAAATCGACGGCGCTGCTTGCTACATCGATGTCGGCTCTCCGCATCCCAGGAGTGCAGAAGCTCCTAAGGGTGGGGGTGTTCACCCATTAAAGCGGATCGTGAGCTGGGTTTAATACGTTGTGAGACAGTATGTATGATATCTACTGGAGGTGTTTAATGTCTGAGAGGAAGGACCATTTAGTACGAGAGGAACAATGGCTCGGAGCCTCTGGTCTATCAGTTGTCCGACAGGGCAGGCTGAGCAGCTACGCTCCAAGGGATAAGTGCTGAAAGCATCTAAGCACGAAACCCACCTCAAAAAGAGACATCAGGAACTCCCATAGAAGATGGGTTTGATAGAATTGGCGTGTAAGTGTCAAGCTTCGGCGAGATATTCAGCGTGCAATTACTAATCGTTCCGCCACTGGAAATATGACTTCGAATTTATGCTTTTTACTTTTTTTTAAAGAATTAAGCTTTTAATTAAAAGATAGTGAGAACTTTTCTAAACCTGCTCAATTATCTGCTCATAAACATCTTTAACAACTTCACTTCTAATTGAAAATCCCAAACCTTCCACACCTCCAATTTTCCAAGTATTAATAGCTACTATTTTCTCATCTAAATTTACTAAAGGTCCTCCTGAATTACCCGGATTAATTGGAGTATCTGTCTGTAAATATATATTTAGACTATTGGGCCCCACCCTATTTTTACTCGAAATAATACCTTGCGTCACTGAAAAACTTAAACCTAAAGGACTTCCAATTGCAATAACTTTCTCCCCCACATTTACATTATCTATATTTTCAAAATCTAAATAATTAAAATCCCCATTTTCTACCTTTAAAATCGCCACATCAATAACTTCTTCATACCCTATAAGGCCTGCTGTAAACTTTTCTCCATTATAAGTACTTATAGAAAAATTTTCCATATCTTCAACAACATGATAATTTGTAATTAGATACTCAGGACTTACAAAAACTCCACTCCCTAAACTAAAACTAGCTCCTTTACTTGCCCTTACACTCACCACACTTTCAATAACATCTTCCACTATCAAAGAAAAATCTTGACTGGCTTCTATCTGCACATTTTCCAATTCTTCTAACCCTTCAGATAATTGTTGGATAGCACTTCTACTTTCACTACTTTGAATTCTTAAATCATCTAAATCATCTCCCAAACTTTCAAACGCACTCAAACTTTTCTCTCTCAAATCTCTTATATTAGTATCTGTTTCTTTTTTTTGTACCTCTACTCTTGAATTTAAATTATTTAATTCATTCTCCACAGAGTTAATACCTCCCTTTAATTCATAAATAAAATAAGTTTGAGATCCCAAAATAGATAAGACTATTAAAACCACAATTACACTTAATATATTACGTGTTTTCTTTTGCATAGTGTTTTAAAATTAAAAATTCAATTTAAATAACTTTCTTTTGTTTTTCATTAAAAAAATTTAAAAACCCAAGATTTACCTTTATTTTTCATGGAAATAGTTACTTTATATGAACAAATGGATTTTGTTGCAATAGGAATCCGGATTAATCGAGATTATATAATGGGTATAATTACTACAGGAATGTATCATCCAGATGAAATTCCATCTTTAGAATCTTTAATTTACCAACCCCGTCATGTCCATGGTCCAAACAATTCAGGAAATTATGGTTTAACTTGTTGCATGTATATTGAACCCGAAGATCAAAAACATATCCACCCAAATTTTCATTATCAAAATGATCCTAAAATAAGGGGGGGTTTAAGGGAAATTGTAGAAGATACTTCTAAGCCTTGGGTTCATATTAAATTTGATTATGATTTAGAAGGTTGGACTATAGGGCCCTTTTAACTAATTTCCCAATAATTGATCCGGATCATCCACACATAACCATTTTACTTCCCCACTTGCTTTGTTAATCGGAACACAAATTTCATCTTCATCACAAACAACAGGACAAGTTTCTTCTTCAATTTCTTTTTCTTCTTCAATTTCTTTTAATTTCTTTTCTAAAACTTGAATTTGATTTAACAATTCTTTTTCTCTTTCAGAATCTTTTATTAATTTTTCATCCTCATCACATATTGAATTTAAATCTAAATCTAAACAACATCCATCTCCATGTCTCATATAATTCTCATTACAAATTACAACTTTTTCTTGAATAGAACTTCCAGTAATTCCATCCATACTATCTTCTTTAATATTAAAAAACACACTAATTAACAACAACACTCCTAGAATTCCTATTATTTTAATCAAAAGACTATTGTCTTTCATATTTATCTTATATCTTTAAGAGTATATAATTTTTTTGGTGAATTTTCCGTGAACGCTTTTCCTAAAAGGGTTCTATTTAATCTTAAACACCATCAGAAAAGGTTTATGACTATAAGGTTCAAGATTTACTCCATCTTTTTTTGCCTTTACCACAATTTTTTTAGGAAATTTAATCTCTAAATACTTTTCAAGTGAAAAATTTGCTTTTTTAATTGCCTCAACATATTCCTCTTTAGATTGTTTGTATTTCCTTGCATCTAATCCCAAACTTTGAACTAAAGCAAACTTTCCTTCTTTCTGAGGATGAAATGTTGAAATAATACAAATTCCATTTGGTTTAAGAATTTTTGAAATTTTCTTTAATATTTTTTCTGGATGTTTAAAATGCCCCAAAACTAACATTGACAAAACAACATCAAATTTTTTTAAAGGAAAAGGTAATTTTTTCTTAATATCTAGTGATTGAAATTTAATATCTACATTAGCTTTCTTGGCTTTATTTTTTGCAACATTTATCATTTCATCAGAAAAATCCACTGCAGTTACAACCCCTCCTTTCTTAGCTAAAGCAATACTATATCTCCCAGTACCACAACCTAAATCTAAAACTTGTTTGTTTTTAACATTCCCAATTAAAGGAATTACTTTCTCACTTTCACTCTCAAACAAATAAGGTAGATCTTCTTCATATCTATTTGCCCATTGTTTGTAAGCTTCTTTTATAGTAACTGTTTTCATTTTTCCTTTAAACTTTTATAAGTTTTATATTCATACTCTAAAAACATTTCACACTCAGCTTTATTTCTGAAATTTACACCAATCTCAAGCCTATAACGTAATAACTCTAAGAATCTTGCAGATAAAGAAACATAAAGCCATCTTTCAATTTGTTCTTTGTTATATTTCTTACAGATATTTGAGTTCTTTACAAATTCAGTAAAAGCCTTTTTGTTATCTACTAAAAAAGGTGCCAAATCAAATAAAAAAGGTCCATGTCCATAGGAAGAACCCCAATCAACCAATCTTTGAGGTTTGCCAACTATATTATCTTCTTTAAAGTCATGATGTTGTCTTGCAAATGGCATTGTAGAAAATTCATCTATTATTCTCTTTTTATCTTTTCTAAGATAATCTAATATTGAAATATAATCATTAACAATCTGAAGTTTATACTTTTTTAAATTTAGCAAATCTTTGTCATAATTAAAATTAAAAGAAATTTCCCCTTTAAAAAAACCATCGTCCTTGTCAGTAGACTCACATTTAGAAAACTTATTTAATTTCTTTTTAACATTTTTATCATTAAATGAATTTTGAAATTTAGCAAATTTTTTAATTAATTGAACTTCAATTGATTTTTTATTTTTTAAATGATTACCTGAGATATATTCTTGGACCAATACACCTTTCTGAAGTAAATCTGAATAAACAACCTTAGGAATTAAACCTAATTTAAGTTTAGTCAATGCCAGCAAGATCACCTTTTCATTTTCCTTAATTTCTTTTACAAAATATTTTTTTATATCCTTAGAAATAAAATATGTATGTGGGCTTACGCCACCATGAGGAACCAATTTAAGTTTCCATTTATTAATATCTTTAAATATTTCTTTACTTTCCAGTATTTTCTTCAACTCTTTTTGATTCATCCTTCAAACAACCCCTATTTTTGATATTCTTTTAAATATTTTTTAACAATGCTATGAAAATACTGCAATGCTTGAATGGCTTGTTTTCTGTCCAATTTCTGAAGTTTTAAAATACTATCTGGTTTGCCTTTTCTATGTTTTATTATTTCCTTTTGTTCACGAGGTTTAAGATTCTCAAATGGCACATCATCAAATCTACAAAATCTATAATTTGCTGTACTTAATGTTTTAAAAAGTGAAAAACCTTCATATCTAGATGATATCAAGGTTATTAATGGATGGGTTAGGATGTCACGATTAAAATTTTTAACAATTTTTCGATTAACTTTATTGGTATAATATTCAATTACAATATAGGGTTCTCCTTTTTTGTTTCCAAACTCAAAATTTCCACTACAAGAATAATTAGTTTTTCTCACAAAGGATAATAAATTAATATTTATTATTAATCTCTTTATCATTGGATCAATAGTTTTTAATATCTTTTTAGTTATAAAGAATTCACGTTCTTTCGTATCCATAACCTAATTATCGTTATATATCTATATATAATTTTCGTAATCATCCTTCAAACAACCTCTTCTTCCTAAACTTAAAAATAAAATAATAAATAGTATAAGTTAATAATAAACATCCTAAAATAAAAAATGCGGTCTGAATGGAATATAAGTCTGCAATCTTACCCGCGATAGGTTCAAAAACAATGGCTATCGATACAATTGAAAAAGTTGCAACCGAATCTACCGTAGCCCTATTATGTGAAGAAATATGTTTATGCATATACCCTCTTTGTAATAATCTATAATTTGCTCTTATAAAAAAAGGAATAATTAATATCACAATAGCCCATAATGTATTTAACCTACTTAATAATAAAATACAAGCACTAGTTATAAATAAAAATACCAAAATTATTTTCCTAAATTCAAAATTATTTTTTACTTTTTCAGCTAGGATATAACCAAAACTTGAAATTAAAGAAATTCCAGCATACAAAATACCAAACATTGATGCCATTAATCCAATCTCTTTAAGATATATTTGACCATAACTAAAGAGGTAATCTATTGAAAAACTTAAAATTGCACCTGTCAACACAATCACAATAAATTTTTCTTTTGAAAAAACAGTTTTTATTGATTCTTTAAAATGTCCCAATATGGAATCTATCTGTGCAGATTTGTTAAGTATTGGTTCTTTAAATGTAAATGATATAAGTAATCCCAAAAATAAAAAGAAAGCAGTAAATAGATAAGGTAAAATTTCATTAATAGAAAATAGAAAACCACCCATAAACATAGCAGATAGCGAAGGAATCATTGTATAAAAATGAAGCTTTCCCCATAATTTCTCATATTCTTTCTCCCTTTTTAATTCTTTTAAAGTATCCCAGAAAAAAGCCACATTTGTTCCTGAATAAAATGCAAAAGCAGCAGCATGAAGTATAGAAGCTATAATGAACCAAATATAATTATGAGCAAAAATTATAACTACGGATTGACACATGAATAAAAACACAAAAAGGGACAAAACTTTTTTTCTTCCCCATTTATCTGCTAATATCCCAGAAGGAATCTCAAGAACCATATTAGTAATTATCCAAGCAACCCCAATAAATGCAATTTGAGTAATGTTTAAACCCCTTGCTAAATAAAATAAATTAAAAATCGGATAGAAAAATGCTAAGGAAATTAATATCTCAAACAAAAAATATTTCTTAATATTACTCTTTAAACCTTCTTGATAATCTTTTGACATAATCAAGGCAATGTTTTTATACCTTAAAAAACCTTTTCCTTATATTTGGAAGAATAAGAAAATGAAATTTTTTAATGAAATGGGATTGAAATCAAGAAACATTTACCTAATTTATGCTTCCATGATTGCAGGAGGACTGCTTTTTTTCCTTCCCATTCTTGCCTTATATTTTGAAGAAACTTTATTTACCGCAACAAATGTTGCTTTAATTTTCTCCATAGAAGCTATAGCAATGGTTCTATTTGAAGTCCCAACAGGAGCAATTGCAGATCTTTTTGGAAGAAAGAAGACCCTTGTCTTAGCAAATTTTGTTGTATTGATAGCGGTCTCATTTCTTTATATTGGGGGGAGTATGTTAATGTTTATCCTTTTTGCAATTTTTAATTCATTCGCACGCGCCCTTTCCAGCGGAACCTATAACGCATTTATTTATGATTCTCTGAAGGAAGAAAACAAAGAAAAATACTATAAAAAAGTCATTGGAACATTTCATGCTTTATGGCCCCTTGGTGCCTCTATTGGTTCCATAATTGGAGGATATTTAGCAAAGGTATCATTATCGTTTCCAATCGGATTAAGTTTAATCCCTCTCTTTGTTGCATTTATCCTAACTCTTAAATTAAAAGAACCCGATTATGAGAAAGAAGAACATAGAAATATACTAAAACATATGTTTGAGTCATCTAAACTAATCCTAAAGAATAAACAATTAATTCTTCTAGTAATTGGTGGTTTTCTTCTTCTAGCCTTTGGAGAAACAGTCCACCTTTTATCACCTTTATTTTTCAAATTTAAAGAAATACCTATCATGTTCTTTGGATGGATCATGGCATTTGTATTTGGGCTTTCATCATTAGGATATTACCTATCTCATACAGTATCTGAAAAAATTGGAAATAAGACAACATTAATTGCCTCAGTAATTATTGCCCCCATACTCTTAATAATTGCAACATTAACAACAAAATTCACTTCAATATTATTTTTTATTATTCCTTCATTCTTTTTTGGATTAAGAAATCCGGTTAGGAGTCATTTACTAAACGTTGAAGTGCCTTCAAGTAAAAGGGCTACTATAATTTCAATATCTAACTTTCTAGGTCAATTAGGTGTAGCTATCTTTGCTCCCTTTATTGGTTATTTTGCAGAACTTTACACAATAAACACCGCATTTATGATAAGTGCCATATTCATGTTTTCAGCCACAATACTTTTCTTCTTTGTTAAGAATCGCGAATAATTTAATCTTACTCACAAAAATTTAATCATCCAATGATATTCCTTGTCTCTTAAAAATCCAAATTTTTCAATAAGCCCAAGACTTGTTTGATTTTTTGTTTCAACAAACCCACAGATATAGGCAGCATTCTTTTCAATAAGTCTTTTTTCTACTTCTTCATACATTCTAGCTGCAATACCTCTTTCCCTATAACCAGGTTTAACAAAAGCATTTTCTAATGTTCCTTTACGAGTAACCGGATGATAGGTCGCAAGAAAAAATCCGACTAAATCCCCACCACTTTCAGCTATAATTGAGACGTCATCGTATGAATTTACCCAATTTTCAAGAATGTCCCTTCTCCAAAAACCTTCCTCTTCTTCCACCACACAGAATTTAGACTCTTGAGATCCAAGACTATACACTTCTGCAACATCACCCAGATCCATATCTCTTATTCGAACTTGATTCATTTTATTACTCCAGGTAACCAGAAACAAATCCTTTGTATCTCTCTTTTAACCCATCCGGAAGAGTTTCCCAAGATCCTAATTCTCCTCTACAGTTTCTACTTCTGCATCTACATTCCAAATCTTGTTCTAATAAATCTAGATCGTACCCAGAGACCACCATACCATAATCTATAGATATCTCTTCTCCAGCCCTAACATCTCTCATAGCCACAACTTCATTTCTATTCCTCATCCCACAACTAGGATTGCAAGAATGGCATAGATATTTCCCTTCATTTTTAGGATCTAAATATAAATCCGAAGCAACAGGAACCGTATACGTACTAGGACTTGTTACAAGTGGGCCTTCAACCCTAAAGGCGAATTCTCCTTCATGAAAATCCCTTCTTGTATACAATGTTTTGCCAACACCTCTTTTATTTCCGACTTTCAAAGGATGTTTAAACCTGTCTTCATCTGCAAACACTTCCCAAAACTTTCTATTCCTATCTAAGTGTAAATTTTTTGCAAAATCATACCCAAGGTTATAGAGTCTAGTTTCTAAAGCACTTATCCCAGGATAAACCTCCACTAAAGGAAACCTAGTTGATATGGCCGAAAGTAAAGACATCTCTTCTAGAAAATAATCCTTAACCTCTTCTGGACCTACTCCTCTTTCAGTCCTATGTCTTGTCCCTTCCAGAAATTCTCCAATCAAACCATTTGCATCTGCTCTAAACTCTGAGTCTGTTCCATAAGCTTTTCCAAAAACTTGTAGATTCTCTTCACATTTTTCATCCCAAAAATCATTAAATCTTCTTAAAGAAACCCCTGTATTTGTAAGCATCCCAGAAACCATCTTTTCATAGTTTCCATAATGTTCCTCTATTCTTCCCAAGGCCTCTTCTTCTGTAATCCCTTCCAAGGCCATTAAATTATATCTCTTAGGGGAATCCACTACAAGAACATGACCTTCTGAAAAATTATCATCCAGATATCTAACATAAAACTCCATATTCTCCCTATCCCCAAAATAGGGCTTTCCCATGGATACAGGTAAGATTCCTACTTGATTCATTTTAACCCTCTACTAGTAGTCATTATTAAATATAAGAGACTATTTTGAAAATATTGCGACTTTTACATAAGATTTATATACTATTTATGCAATACTGGTATTATGGAACTCAATCTTACCCAAAGAAAAATATTGAAGCTTTTATCTTTAAATTGCAGATATAGCAACCAAGACATAGGCAAGGCAATAGGCGTCTCAGCAGATACGGTCCAATATCAGATAGAAAACCTGATTGAAAATAGAAAACTTGCCTCCTTTATCATCCTATTTGATTATCGGATGATAGGTTTTCATCATTATCATTATTTAATTAGATTAAAAGATATCAGTAAATTGGATATTTCTCCTCTAAAAGCCCTTAAATTTATAACTTTCATAAACACAGGCTATGGAAAGTATGATATCCAACTAATTGTTATAGCCAGAACTGAACTAGAACTAGAAAAAAATCTTCATAAAATAGAATCCCTTCTAGGAGATAATATCCAAGATTTTCTTTTACTTAAGTTTTCTTCCCAATATAAATATACCCACCTTCTTCCCCATATGAACCTTGATGTCAAAGTTCCTCGAAATCAAAAAAACCCTATTTACTCTTTGAATAAAGAAAATTTTGTAGAAGAAGATGAATACCAAGAAATAAAATTGGATAAATTGGATAATAAGATAATCAAAGAACTTGTTAAAAATCCCAGGATAAACTATCTTAGATTGGCTAATCTTTTGAAAGTTTCACATGAAACTATAAGATATAGAATCTCCAATTATGTTAAAAAAGAATTTATTACAACTATTGGATTATTTAACGATTTCAAAAAGCACGGCTATTTTATGAATTATCTTTTTTTAAAATTAAAAACCTACAACGAGTCTTTATTTAAAACTTTTTTAGACAAAAACCCCCACATTTTCTATTCAGCCAGATTAGTCGGAGAATATAATTGTATTATCTATATTTTAGCCAAAACCCCAGAAGAATTCAGTGAAGAAATCAAAAAGATCAGAAACTATTTCAAAGATAAAATTTTAGATTTAGAACTCCTTTATTTTGAAAAAACAGAAAAAAATGTTCAATTTCCAGAATTACTTTTAGAATAATCCCCAACATTTTTATATAATAAACATTAAAATTAATCTAATGAAACTAATCCTAACTAGACACGGAGAAACAGAAGAAAATATAAAAAAACTCTATCAAGGCTGGCTTCCAGGAACCTTAACAAAAAGAGGAAAAGATCAAGCCAAACTTCTAGCTAAGAGATTAAAAGATGTAGAAATTGATGTTATCTATACAAGTGACTTAAAAAGATGTCTTGAAACCGCAAAAGAAATAGCAAAATTCCACAAAAATGCTAAATTTGTCAAAGAAAAACTTCTAAGAGAGATGAATCATGGAATCTATAACGGAGTCTCAACAAAATTAAAATATTGGGAAGAGCTCGAAGGAGGTAGATTTGATACCCGGGCTAAGAATGCAGAAAGCTTAAGGGATTTCTGGAAAAGAATCCAAACTTTTTATAAAAAAATAATTAAAAAACACATTAACCAAACTGTTTTAATCATGACACACGGGGGATCTACTTGTTTTGTTCAAGGCATGATTTATAGCAAACCCATAGAAGAAGCTGTAAAAATTGAAAAATTAAAAAATACGGCCATTACCGAATTTGAAATAAAAAAAGATGGAAAATATAAAACTCTATGTAAAAATTGTGAAAAACATCTGAATGAATAAAATGGCAATAATAACAAACTTAAAAAAAGAAAACTTCAACCAAATTCTCAACAATTACAATATTGGAAAATACAAATCTCACAAACATATTCAAAGAGCCTTAGGAAATACAGTTTATATTCTAAAAACTACAAAAAATAAATTTATTTTAAAAATATTTGAAAAATCAGACCCTAATTTTATAGAATTCCAAATAAAAGTAATGAAACTATTTGAAAAAGAGAAACTCCCAACTCCCAAAATAATTTCTACAAAAAATAACAAACCCCTTTTAATTTATAATAAAAACAGAATTATGATTCAAGAATTTATAGAAGGAATATCTCCAGAAACTTTCTCTAACACTTTAATAAAAGACATAGCTCAAAAACAAGGGAAAATGAACTCTTCTTTATTAAAACTTAAACTAACTGGAAAATACATCTGGGGAACAGATTATCAATTCTCTCCCATTGAATTTGGAGCTTATAGTTTTGGAAACTTTAACATAGAAAAAGAAAATAAACTCCTCGTACAAGAATTAAATGAAATAAATAAAAAAAAACTAAAAAAGAGCATTATTCATGGAGATTTCCATAGTGCAAATTTTCTTGTAAAAAAAGATAAATTAGTAGCCATTTTAGATTTAGATGATGTCCACGAAGATTTTTTAATCCAAGAAGTTGCAAATCTAATATCCCACACTTTCATAAATTTAGATTCCATTAAAGAAGAACAATTAAAGATCTACATTAAAGAATATGAAAAACAAGTAAAATTAAATGAAGAAGAAAAGAAAGCAATATACTTTTTCATCAAACACAGATTCTTAAGTGTAATTGGATGGCATTTACAACAATTAAAAAAACATATGGATCAAAAAGAAGATATAGAAAAGACAGTTATTGAACATATCAAACTCTACAAAAGTTTTAGTAAAATCTCTTTAAATGAGTTTATGAAGATGTTTTAAATCTTACTTAACCGTTCTTATAACTCTTAATCATATAATTTGGAACATCTTTATTTTTTACCATTCTTTTAGCTTTATCTTCTACAGTCAAAAACTCTCTAGTACCTAAATGATGTTCTGCCAAACTTTCAAGAGCACCCTTAATCGAATTACCAATCTCATACCATCCAAATATATCTCCAGACTTTACAAGTTTGCGAGCTTCCTTAAAATCCCCATTTTTTTCTATCAAAAAGACAGGAATTAATTTATGGGCTAAAGTCGCTGCAGTGGTTTTATGTCCTCCATCAAGTAAAAAATATTCAGCTTTAGGATTTTTTTCAAGATAATTCTCTAAAAACGTGTTATAAGCCTTAGATTTAGAATCTTTTCCATTTGTATAAGGAATCCCTTTGGATTTATGTATCACAGGACAAGGAGGTAAAATTTTACCTTGATTTTTATAGAATATTCTGAAATAAATCTTGAGAATATGTTCATTATAAAGAGGATAGTCTCTAAGTGTAATAATCTGACCAGGATGTAATAATTTATTTTTCATACATTTCTAATCTAAATAGAACTTAATAAAACTTACTTAACTAAAAACAGAAACACTTATATATCTTTATATTATATATACTTATACAATGAAACAAATAACACTTCATCAACCAAGACTAGATACTGTAATCATGATAGAGGAAACTATTGAAAAATATAGTGGAGAATGTGGAAATTTCCAATTATGGAAAAAACTACCCAAATCTGTAATGTATCAGACTTTCCTAAGAGTTTTAGATTACTTAGAATATTCTAACAAGATAGCTATAGACAAAGAAGGCAAACTAGGATGGATCTTCAGCCCAAAAATATACAAAAACTTTGCTAAAAGAAAGGATCTGAAGAGGTAACTCAAATAGCAAAAATACAGCCCTCAGAAATTAGATGGGAAAATCCAGAATTAAAAGAAACTTTTTATGAATTAGAAACAAAAGACTTTAAATTATTCAAACAAATCAACTCTGCACTAGATACAATTGAGGAAAATGCTTTTTGTTGTATTCTTATTCCAAAAAAACTAATCCCGAAAAAATGGCAAAAATATCCCAACATCTGGAAATATGACTTGCCAGGAGGCTGGAGATTATTTTATACTGTATCTCCACCAGACAGTCCAGGAGAAATTTTAGTTCTGTCCATAATCCTTGATTGGATGTCCCACAAAGATTATGAAAAATTGTTTAAGTATTAATCTTTCTTTGCCGAATCTTTCTTTCCTAAAGAAAGGCTCTTTTTAATCTTCTCTTTAAACAATAAAGAATTCGGAATTAGCACAACTTCATTATCTTTAGTTTTAATTTTAACTTCTGTTAAAGTAATTTCTTCCACTACACCTTTAACATCTTTTATCTCTATCTTATCCCCTTCTTTTAATATATTTTTTTGATGTATCCAAAACGATGCAAATACATTAGGAATAAAATCTTTAAACGCTAAAACAACTAAACCTACAACAATAACCAAAACTATAACTAAAATTATATATAAAATAATGGTACTCAAACCTAATTGATTTAAAGCCATAACAACAGCCACAAATAAGATCAAATAATACACTAGCCCTGATAAAAATTGCTCTATTGGCAAATTAATACCCAAATTTTCTTTTAATATTTTATTAGTATTTAACTCCTTTAGAACTTTTTTAGTTAAATTCCCTAAAAATCTTCCAATTAAAAAGCCTATTAATATAACAACTATGGCAACAATTAATTTACTTAAATTTCCTCTTACAATCATATCTAATACTTGATTAGTATCTACCATAGAATATATGTTAAAAATAGGGTATAAAAACTTAATTATTTAATCAAAATGCTTAAAAACCTTTTTTTTACATATTTAAAGGGGTTAAAAATGAATGATTTATACTTAGGACTTAGAGAAAGTGACAATGGGGTATATCAAATAGTTATCTATCGTAGATGTGAACCTTCTGATAGGGATTCAGTACATGCTGAAAAACTCGGAGAAGTCATGTTTGATCCAGATGGAGATATTGGAAAATTAGCCACTCAATTAAGTGAATTTATAAAAGAACAAGAATCTATCTAATCTCTATAAAAAAATAAAAAAAAGCTAAACTTATTTTTCAGCTTGTCTTCTATTATATTGTCTAGCAAATCCACCCAATTGATAAGAAGGATCTATCCTGAATTTAGCTTTAATCTCTTCATTACTCATCCCTTCATCTCTTGATTTATTATATTGATGAGCAGTCAATCTAGGTCTTCTATCTCCTTTCGGTTTTCTTTTTTGTTGTGAAACAAGTCCTTCTAATTTTCCGCTTACAGCTCCTTCACTTATTCTTAAAACAACTTGTTCAAATCTTTCTATATGTCCAAAATCCCCACTAGCATAAACTGCCTCAAAGGCCTTGGTCATTTGAGCTTTGTAATAGTTTCTTCTGCCTTCAATTATTTCAGATAGTGGTTTTTCTTCAGTTCTTTTACGTTTAGCCATTTCTTTTTACCCCCATTATTTTATTCCTAATCTATCCAATGCTAAAAATTTGATTGTTTCTTCTCTTTGCAATGCCACTCGAACTACTTCGTCTCTATCCCCCATTAGTGTCCCTTCCCTTTCCAATTTCCTCACACTATAGTATGCTGCTTCTTTAGCAACAAGGTTCAGAACATATCTCATGAAAATATTATTATCATTTAAATCCACCCTAGATTTATAATCCCCATGAACTGAATTCAAGTAAAGAGTCGGAGCTACCCCTAATAAATCTTCTAATTTACTTCTTAAATGAATTTCACTTAATGGAAATTCCACAGGCTCAGCTTTTCCAAATGGAACTCCCTTTCTAGAAACTACTTTTTGAGGATGTCCACTAGGGTCACCCTTAAAAGCTCCGGGTCCAGGTGGTTTTCCAGGGATAGGATCTTCCCTTGGTTTTCTTTCCCCCCCATCTCTTTCTTTTGTGGGTTCTGCACCATCAACAAGGACTTTTTCACCTTCACTTGATCTTGCATATTCTTGTCCTATATCTGTTTTTTTAATATCCTTCCATACATCTGCTAAAGCATCAAATACTCTTTTAATATATACCTCTTCTTTTCTTCTCTTTTGAGGTTTTCTTTTCTCTTCAACCAAAGGTCTTATTCTTTCTTCTAATTCCTTTACAGCATTATACCACGCCTTAAAAGCATTCCTTTTTCTTTCGATTCCTTCTCTTCCTAAAATAAGTTTATTAAAACGATCATTTACATAACCTGATACTTTTCCAGAAGTCCAAACAAGACTTTTTTCAAATTCAGCTAATTCTGCTAAGGATTGATAAACTAATACGTCTTTTGAATAAACCCCCACTTTATCACGAACACCTTCTGGATCTACAAATAATAAAACTTCTAAATCTCCCGGCTCTTCCTGATTTTTTATCTCTATTTGATATGTACCATCTTCCACAGCTTCCAAGGAACCTCCTTTGGAAAAATCTATTGGTGTCAACATCTTGGGAGATCCTCTATTTTTTGAATCCACCCTTCCTAATTTAAGATCTACAATTTCATTTCTTAAAGCAGGAGTATATAATCTTCTTAACCAAGTAGTTAAAGCAGATATAGTCAAAACTTTATTCATCACATGGGGATTCACCATATCCATAACAACCCTTGTTCCATTTGAAAAACCTCCATGAAAATCTTCAACCTCTTTTGGACCTAATTCTTCATAATCACATGGAATTGTACCCTTTGTTTCGTCTATTTCCCATCTAATGTAACCATATGGGGTTCCTCCATTATGAGTTCTTGAAATAATGTGCATAACATCCCCTACAGAACCAAAAGCAAGTAAACCCAATCCTTTCTCTCCCCTCATATCAATTTTCCCTGCCTTTCCAGAATAACCAATACTCTCTGGTAACGCAGTCAACTCATCATAACCCATACCGATTCCATTATCAGAAACAACAACTCTTCTTCTATTAGGGAAACTTACCACTGATATTTCCCCTATTTTATCATCTCCTGGAACCATGGCATCTAAACTATTTGTAACAAATTCTCTAACAGCATTTTTAGGATCATATTGTCTTGCCATCTCTATCAATGCTCTTCCTTGTCCTTTTTCATGAAATCTGGCATATACTCTTGACATTTTATTGCCTTCCCTTTGTTAATCTCTTAATTTTTGATGGTGGTTGAACCATCAGCATCCAGCTATCCATTTTTTTACCACCATAAATTATATTTAACATTTGACTCACATATCCAAAACTTTCTGGTTCTTCTTGTAATCTTTCAATCAAAACTTTTTTTTCATTCTCTGGAGCTGTTCTAAAATAATCAATTTCTTCACCCAAAACATCTAAAAGTTCCATTATAGCATCTGCTCTTTCCCCAACCTCGGGACTATATCTTTGAGCTTTTAACATACCTGCTTCCAATCTTTCCCTTCCTGTAAGTTGAGAAGCCGCTTGGTCCACAGTTCTTTCTATATCTCCCTTTTTCTGTTTTGCCATATCTACAATGTGTCTACCTTGTCCAACTCTCGAACTTCCTTCTTGAGCCCCACCATATTCTTTCGGAACTCTCTCCCTAGGTTCTGACACTTCTATTCTTGGTGTTTCATATTTAAAACATTCTAATCCTGTTAAACTATAAAGCACACCTAATCTTTCTGAAGAAATTCTACCCAAATCAGTTACTCTACTATGTATATAATCACTAAAACTACTTCTTGGAATCCCACTTTCGTCTTTTATATTTTTAAAACTCTTCCCACTCTTTTCAAACCACCCTACTAACTCTTGATTCCAAGTTTTTCCTTCAGAAGTTTCGCCCATTTTATCTATATACTCCAACAATATATTTATAAATATATCTGTTCTATAACTACTTTAGAATAAATCCACATTCTTAAGAAAAATGTCAATGAGACTAAGTTTAAGCCCAGTACAAGTTCAAACAACTGAATTAAGACAGAGACTAGAACAAAAACTGGCTCAAAGAACTGAACAACAACTTCAGATTAAAATTAGTTTAGAACAACATTTATTCAAAGAAGATCTTATTCAAGGCTTAATAAGATGGGCAAATGAAAATGATGCTTGGGTTAATTTTAATAAAATGGGTTTTAACTTTACTCGTGCACAACTCCCTTATGATATAGCTCAACCTATAGCAGATAAATATGGTCCGACATCCTTATACTATGAAGGATGCAAAAGCCTGGATTAATCATTGTCAAGAAGCAGTTAAAAAAAGACCTAGAACTAACTACAATTTTGCTATAGAATTAAAATCCCCACAAACTTTAATGGGGGGAATTGGTTTAGATCACATAGATAGATATTCCGGAACAGCAGAAATGGGATATTACTTGGGAGAAGACTTTCATAGACAGGGTTATATGTCAGAAGCAGCCACTGCAGTAATTGATTTCGCATTTAATAGATTAAAACTAAGAAGATTAGAAGCTTTTGTCTTTAAAGGTAATGAAGGTTCTCAAGGTTTAGCTAAAAAACTTGGATTTAAACAAGAAGGTATTATGAAACAAGCAGTCAGAGCTAAATCTACCGATGAAATCCACGATAAAGTAATTTACGGTTTATTAAAAGAAAATTGGAAATAATCACTCAACCTTATCTCTAACCTTACCTAAAGAACTAAAAGGAAATGGTCTTTTATTTGTACAAAAAGTCATATATCTAATAAAATCATAAACAACAGAATTCCAATAATTACAAAACTCAGCTAAATCTTTACTTCTTTTATTTGTAAATAAAACATAAAAGAAATGAACAAGAGTAATAATCTGAATTAAACCTCTCCACAACCCTATAATAATACCAGAAATAACACCTACAACAATCCTCATTAAGGCTTCTGTTCTTTCACTCATATCTTCTAAGAAATAATCTTTCCTTTATAACTTTTTCCATAGAAACAATTTTAAACCTCTTTTTCTTTAGTTATAATATGAAACTATCCACAGAAAGACTAAACTTAAGAGAATTTACTTTAAAGGATGCAAAACAAGTAGTTAGAAACATAGGAAATCTAAAAGTTTCTCGATATTTGTTAGTTGTCCCCCATCCCTATAGTTTAAAGGATGCAAAGTGGTGGCTAAATCAGTGTCAAACAGAAGTAAGAAAAAGACCCAGAGAAAAATATAATTTAGCTATAGAATTAAAAGACCATACTCTCATGGGTGGAGTATCTCTAAATAAGGTAGATCGCTATCAAGGAACAGCAGATATTGGTTATTATTTAGGAGAAGATTTTTGGAGACAAGGTTATATGACAGAAGCAGCTACAGCGATAATTAATTTTGCTTTTGATAAATTAAAATTAAGACGTTTACAAGCACCTATTTTTAGAGAAAACAAAGCTTCCCAAGGTTTAGCTAAAAGTCTTGGATTTAAAAAAGAAGGCCTTTTAAGAAAAGTTGCTAGGGCTAAATCTACTGGAAAGATCCATGATGAAGTTGTCTACGGTTTATTAAAAGAAGATTGGAAGTAATTTAAAATGCCAATAAATGCTGGAATTCATTTTCAAACGACATAAACGACATATTCGCCATGTACCCGTAAGCCTTTTTAAAGCAAACAACTCATTCTAAACTTATGTCCATATATAAAAGAATGGAAGAAGATTGGGAAACTTATTGTTTAATGGCAGGCATAGCTATTATTGAAGAATTTAGTAAACCTAAAAAGCATATTCAAATAAAACAAGGTAAAAAATATTGGTGCTATCAAGCAATTCGTCTAAAGATGAAGGATAAAGAAACAATTGATAGATGGATTAATATCACAAGAGTATGGGAAAAAAAGCTCAATCAACGATTTATAACAAATTATTTTCAAGAGGCACATAAAGAAAATGACCAATACCTAGTGTATTTTCTTCCTAATTGGGCATATCATATACTCAAAGAAATAAAGAGATTTCCTTCTAAGCATACAGATTATTTATATCGTGAAAGGATTAGGAATTGGAAATTTGGTGGAAATTATAAGAAAAAGTATGTATTATCCAAAAAACAATTAACTTCAATTGAGAGCGTGGGTAAAAATCCTTATGATAAATTATTTCTAAATAAAGAATTAGCAGCAGGAGCTTTTGTTGTAAGTTTTGATCTTGAATTTAGAGGATCGCACAATGGGCGGATGGATCTTTGTATGAGTGATAAATACAAAGATTTTCTAGAATTCATGTTGTCTATTGCAAATAAATGGAAGTGGTCAACGAAAGACCATCTATCGCCTGTTTCTGTAGAATATAGCAGGAATAGAGGAATAAAAGCAAGCGATCAATTTAACTTCAGATTAAAAACAAACAAATTAGGAGATATATATATAATTTATCTGGACCTTTATTAGATAAAAGTAAAAATAAAGCAATTAAACATAATATCAAGAGATCATCAAATTTTGTGAACTTAGGAAATAATTTTTTAAAAAGGGACACAAAAGGCAAGATATTAGAAATAGTAAATAAATTATATAAAACAAACACAACAGAATTACAATATCATGTCAATATAGGTACTGATGTGATTTTAGGACATTTACATAAATTAGAAAAAGAAGGATTTATCAATAGAAAAAGAGAAGGTAAAAGATATATATGGAGCGCAAAAAATGCCAGTAAATGCCGGAATTCATTATCAAAAAGCTGAAGAAGACTATCTAAAAGCAAATGGACCTGAAGAACAACTTATTTGTCTTCAGAAAATGCTTGCCCTTTGCCCCAAACATAAATCAAGCGAAAAGTTACAAAAATCTATTAAAGAAAAAATAGCCAAACTAAAATACTCTCAAGAAAAACAAGCTTCAGTAAAAAAAGGCGGATATCAAAAATTCTCAATTAAAAAAGAAGGCGCATCTATAATCTGTATTGTGGGCACAACAAACTCGGGAAAATCTACTTTATTAAAAAAATTAACAAATGCTAAAGTAAAAATTGCAGAATACCCATTTACAACTAAAGAACCTGTTCAAGGTATTTTAGACTACGAAGGAATCTTATTACAAATAGTAGAAATACCTGCACTTACAGAAGATTTTGAAGAAACAGAAGACGGACCTGCTTTACTTGGAATCATAAACCATTCAGATCTAATTATTTTAACCTTTAACACACCAAAAGAAAAAACATTATTAGACAAAGAACTCTCTAATGTAAAAACTAAAAAAATAATTTACAACAATGAAGAAAAATTTGAAAATAAAATTTGGGATTCTCTAAATATAATTAAAGTTTACACCAAACAACCTGGCAAACCTAAAGAACATCCTCCAGTTGCACTTCCCAAAAAATCTACAATTAAAGATCTAACAAGAACCGTTCACAAAGATTTCACAAAGAATTTAAAATACGCGAGAGTATGGGGAAAATCAGCAAAATTTAAAGGGATGCAATGTGGATTAAAACATGTTTTGGCCGATAACGATATTGTAGAGTTACATACGCGTTAATTGGGTTTTGATATGTTTAATTATTTCTTCTTTTGTTCCCTTCTTTAACCCTTTCAATTCATTATCACTCCCCATATAATTTGCAACATATTTTAAGACCTGATTTTTTTCATAACCTCTCCAATATTGAGATTGTCTTATTTTGCCACCCTTAATGAATCCAATTTCCTTATAGAATTTTTTAATATCTTCTTTTTTATGCATCCGAATCTGATTTTTATCAAAAACAGGATTATATCCAAGGGATTTTAAAAGTCCAATAAGAGAAGGCATTAATTTATCATTAAATACTGCTAGTGATATAAAAGATTCGACCCTCCACTTTTCTTTTCTAGGGGTTATAGATATTGCAATACATCCGTCTCCAGAATATAACCCTCTTAAAAAACAGTTTTGATAATTAATCTTTCCATTTAAGATATCATCTGATAAGGATTCTTTTTTATCCAAAAATTTATTAACTAAGGCCACCAAGTTAATAGAACAAGTACTTAATCTGCTTGCTCCACTTTCCCCCTTAATTTGATATGTTTTTTGACCCCATTTTTTAATCATAGATTTATAATAAGAAATCAAGTTATAATCTTTATTGGTAAATACCACTTCATATTTACCGATATACCCATCCGATAAGATTAAACCAAGAAATTCATAAAAATTATTATCTATATTGATATTAATCTCTTTAATCCTTCTGTGCTTAATTTCATATAATTTTCTCAAACGACTTATTTTTGAAAAGATTGATGAATCTGTTAACTCCAAATTTAATTTAGATTTTAATTCTTTTTTAATTTCCTCATTAGTGAATCTTTTTTTACTTAATTTTAATAAAAGACTTTCTAACTTTAATAAATTCAAATCTTGATTTATCTTTGATTTGCCTTTTTTATTTAATATATATCTTCCCTTAGAAATCTTATCTAAATAATCATTTTTCCAAAATTTTTTAAGATAATTATCTATGAGCTTCTTATAAGGTATGCCCATAATGTTTGATACATCCTTAATACTATTTTCTTTTGACCATAATTTTAATATATCTCTCGTTTTTTTTAGTAAAACTCTCATACTTACCCCTAAATACTTTCTAGAATATAAACATTTCTAAATTAAAAGATAATGATGTAGTAGAATTCCACACCAAGTAAAAAGGGAGTTGATAAGAACCGTAGGTGCCTATAGTTTGTTATAAATCCAAGCAATTAAAACTCCACCAATAAAACCATCTATAAATCCATACACTGCCCCAATTATACTTCCCATAATAGAAGCATTATACCCTCTATAAACCGTTCCAATTAAATTAATTATTTCGGTTCCATATCCTGCCATAGAAATTAACCCAGCTACAAACATACCTAAAGCAACAACAATACCTAAACTCAATCCTAACTTTTTTACATCCAGTTTATCTTTTGCCATTTTCTTTTCCTTTCTTACTGAAACTTTTTTTCGCGAACGCTTTTTTGAAAAGGGTTCTTTTGATGAAACTTTTCTTTCTTGCTGAAGCTTCTTTCTTAAAGAAGGTTCTATTTCTGATGTTTAAATAATAATGTAACAACACCCAAAGCAATTAAAATCCAAGGCCACAATGTAACATTAACAAACATCATACCTTTGTGTTGCAATGCATATACAACTCCAATTAAAATTAAAGCAACTGAAAAACCTTTTTTATCATGATGACAACAACAACCATTTTTCATTATATCACCTCTTTTTTTAAATATAATATACTTCTTATCTTCTATTATCCTTTATATACTTTTTTATTTTTCGTGAACGTTTTTCCTAAAAAGGTTCTTCCTATAATATACATTTCTTTACTTCCTTTCCTAGAAGCTTTTGGTTTAGATACTTTAAAAAATTCAAATTCCTTTCTTACATCTTTAACAAATTCTTCAAAACCTCTACCTTGAAAAACCTTACATAAAAAATTTCCATTTTTTTTTAAAACTTTTTTAGCTATACTCCAAGATTTTCTACTTAAATCCACACTTGCTTCTGCATCAAAATTCCCTGTTGTACTTGGAGCAATATCGCTTAATACAACATTAAAATTCCCCATACCTTTAACATCAATATTTCCAATGTCATCTTTGATAAATCTAAAATCCTTATCTTTTATTTTGGTATGACTTAAATCAATACCCACAACTCTCTTAACCCCTAATTTCAAACACACCTGAGCCCAACTTCCCGGACTACTTCCCAAATCTAGAACCAAATCATTTTTTTTAATCAAGTTATATTTTTTATTTAATTCTAATAATTTGTAAGCACTTCTAGCCACATAATTTTCTGCTTGGGCCCTTCTAAAATAAGAGTCCTTTCTATTAATCATTTCTTATCTCTGGCTCTCACTACAAAGAAATAAATTACTGCACCTAAAATTTTAGCAAATAAAATTACCAAAACCCAAACCACTTTCTCATTCTTATCTTTAAACTTCCTTTGTACACAATCTACTAACATCCAAACCCAAAAGGCTAACAATAATACTCCTAAAACTCCTCCAAATAAAAAAAATCCGGGAAACATTCCTCCCATACCTTTGCTCATATATCCAAACATACCAGTTAAATCAATCATTCTATACTTTCAATATATACCTTTATATATAATCTTTTCTATTTAACTTTTATGGATAGATTACAAATCAGTACTGAATTTGTTGATGAATTTAATAGGGTTTTAAATAAAGTTCAATCAATCTATTCGGAATATGAAAAAAACCACGATGTTTCCCCTTCTTCACAAACAAAACTTATAGAAGAAGTTGACACCATGATAAAAAGAGCCAATTTTATTGATCATATTTATCCAGAAATTCTAGAAACACTCAAAGATTTTGGAAAAATAGTCTTCAGATTTATCAAAGGTAAGGTAGGAGTGGAAGAACTGGCCTTTAAAACAAAAGCAATAGATAAAGAGCTTATAATGATATTAAAATCCAAAAAAGATTAAAAACCCTTAATTTAAGCTAAAACGATACTTTTATATATAAGGTATACTTTTAGTATACTTATGGTATCCGACGATTACGAAATAACCTTCACAAAAAGGATCTCTAAAATGGGCCAGAACCGTGTTATTAAGATTCCTAAAGACCGACATGATGATTTTGATCATAAAGACTTAGTCAAAGTCGTTCTAGTTAAAAAAGAACAAAAACTACACTAATAATCATGGTTTAATAATTTTAATAGCCTTTCTAAATTGGAAACCGAATTTTCTGTTAAAATCGTTCCAGCATCAACAGTACTTAATATGCCTTCTAAGAATTTAGCCCTATCAATATTATTTTGATCTGAATAAATAACTTCTCTACATTCTTCAGTAACTCGCCATCTCCCATTATCTCCTTCTTCAAAAAATAAATCCATACCTTCTTTCCCTTCTTTTCTAAATCCTGTTCGAGATTGTCTTACATAAACGATCTTACCTTCCTGCATAGTTGTTCGAGCATAATGATAACTATTCTTTAATTGTGCTTCCGTATAGGACTTCCGACAGAATTTTTTTAATTTTGGATTCAGACGATTATAATGTTTAAAAGGCTCAAATTCTTTTTTTTTAGGCATATTATCTAAAACAATTTTTAATATATAAAGAAAGTTATTCTCTAAAATCTATTTATTAACGCCCTAAAATAACTACTCCAATATAGGTTTTATTACATGAAAACTTTCTTAAACCCCCTTTTTACTTGATTTTTCATGGAAAAAGACTATTCTAAGGGATTAGATCCAATAACTGAATTCGGAAATAAGGTTTTAAGAAAAGGCGGACTTCAAGCTTTGGAAGATTTATGTAAAGACATTTCTGGCAATATATCCATCACTCAAAATAGAATAGAACAAATTGTCCAATCTTATGATTTAATGGACTTTGTTGGAGAATGTGCTATTCTTTTACAATTAAATAAAAGATTAGAAATTTTAAATAAAAATAACAAACCTGCTTCTAAACCTGCTGGAAAAGGTGTTTCAAATGTTGAAAAAGAAAGACGACTCGATTATCTTAAAACCCTCCCTTCTGGAGATTATGATACTCGAGAATTGGCTCGGGGGTTAGACGTTACCACTTCCTCTTTAGGAAACTTTCTAAAATATCATGGAAAAAAAGTAGGTTTAAAAAATACCGGTCAACAATATCGATGGGAAAAATCCTAATTTTCAATAAATTTTTTTTCTTTGCTGAATCTTTCTTCCTAAGAAATATTCATTCGTACCGTAGAGCATCTACTGGTTGTAATTTACTAGCTTGTCTCGCCGGTAATATTCCTGAAAGAGCTCCTACTACAAAAGAAAACATTAAAGTTCCAATAATTAAAGGTAAAGGAAAACTCACTTGAATCATTCCATATCCCCCAGCCTTAGCAGCAGCTTCTACTAATTTACTAAATCCGATCCCTAAAATAATTCCAATTCCTCCTCCAACCAAACCCAATATCCCGGATTCAATTAAAAATAAAGTTAATATATCAGAATTTTTAGCCCCAATAGATTTCATAATACCTATTTCCCTAGTTCTTTCAAGAACTGAAGTATACATGGTATTCATAATTCCAATCCCCCCTACAATTAAA
>NZCA01000008.1 GCA_002688095.1 Nanobdellota archaeon | reverse complement strand
CATCTACTGATTCTAACAAAAAATATATAAACTCCTTCTTTAACTTTAACTAGGTAATGACGTATATTAAAAAGATGAAAATGCACGGCTTCAAGTCGTTTGCGAAGCCTATCGACATGCCCTTCTCCAAAGACTTCTCAACTGTAATAGGTCCAAATGGATCTGGGAAATCCTGCCATTACAATACCCTATTAATCAAGGAAGATGGTTCTGAAGTAAAAATAGGTGATTTAGTTGAAAAACAATTAAAAAGAAATTCTATAAAAACATTAAAAGATGGAATCTATTGTGGATCTAAAAACCCGATTAAAATTATTTCTATAAATAAACATACACTAAAGCAAGAAATCAAAGAAGTTTCAAAATTTATAAAGAGAAAAGGTGAAAAACTATATAATTTACAAACTACAACTGGAAAAGAGGTAAAAGCAACTGGATGCCATCCAGTAATGGTTTTCAGGAATGGTAAATTAAAAAGCACACTAATAAAAGATTTAAAAGAGCAAGATTTAATTGCAACCCCTAGAAAAATTAGTATTAAAAATAGAAATAATTTTGATAGAGATAAAGCAAGATTCATTGGTTATTTGATTGGAGACGGATATATTAGTTCCAGAATAGAATTTATAAATAAAGATATTGAAATTTTAGAAGATTTTAGAAGTATTGTAAATTCTATATATGGAGATATAGAAATAGTGGAAAGAGATGATAAAGGTACAAGTAGGCTATTCATAAAAGAAAAAAGCATCATAAATGAGATAAGAACTTTATTAAAAAAGAATCATGAAGGATCAATAACTTCAAAATTTAAAAAAATTCCTAATGAAATTCTATCTTCGGATAAAGAAGTAATAAGGAATGTTGTATCTGGACTATATGATACTGATGGATCAATAAGAAAAGATATCGGGGTTATAGAGTTTTGTTCAAAAAATAAATCATTAACTCAACAAGTTCAAAGACTTTTGTTGAGATTTGGAATAATGTCAAACATAAAACTAAGAATGAATTGTGCTTCCAATACTGAAAATAAAATTAAAAGACCTTATTGGTATCTTTATATCTATGGACAAGAAAACCTTCAGAAATTCTATATTAATATTCCTTTAAGATGCTCTTATAAAAAAGAAACACTAGAAAAACACGTAATTTCGAACAAAACCCCTAATCCGAATAATGATTTATTACCAAAAGAAACCAATTTGTATGTTAAAAACCTTGTCCAACTTTTGGGAATTAAACTAAAAAATGAAAGAAAGCAATATCCAAAATTGGCTGCTTATTATGAAGACAGATGTAATCCCTCAAGACAGGGCATACAAGAAGCACTTATTTTCTTCAATCAAAAATTAATTACTTTAACAAGTACACTTTCAAATTTAAAAATTGAAAAAGATCCCCTCATTGAAGCCCTGTCTACTATGAATATTTCTAATACCCAAGCATCATTACAAATCGGATTAGAAAAAGGATGTATAAATAACAGTTGGATCCATCGTGGTTGGAATGGCAAACAGGAAAATTTGCAAAACTTACAATCCTTCATACAAACCACAATAACAGATAGGTTAGTTCAAATTAAACAAAATCTCACAATATTAAAAAACTTAGCCACTTCAGATATTTACTGGGATAGAATTACTTCAATAGAAAAAACAGAAAAAGTTCCCTATGTCTATGACTTAACAATTCCTAACAATCATAATTTTATAGGGAATGGTATTTTCGTCCACAATAGCAACATAGTAGATTCTCTTTGCTTTGTTTTAGGTAGATTATCTTCTAAATCCATGAGAGCAGAAAAATCCTCTAATTTAATCTATAATGGAGGTAAAAAAGGTAAAGCTGCTAAAGAAGCTTATGTTTCCATAGTTTTTGACAACTCTCAAAATACTTTTCCAGTTAAAGCCAGGGAAATAGAAGTTAAAAGATTAGTCAGATATAACGGCCAATCTAAATACTTCCTAAACGGGGAGTTAAGAACAAGACAACAAATTTTAGATGTCCTAGCCACAGCTAAAATAGATCCAGATGGACATAACATTATTTTACAAGGAGATATTACCCATGCTGCTGAAATGCCTTCTGAAGAACGTAGAAAAATCTTGGAAGACATCTCTGGAATTTCTGTTTATGAAAATAAAAAACTTAAAGCTGTTAATGAACTAGAAAAAGTGGATTCCCAATTAAAAGAAGCCAGCATTGTTCTAACTGAAAGAGCCACTTATCTAAAAGAACTAAAAAAAGACTATGACCAGGCTTCTCACTATAAAGATTTAGAAAAGAACGTTAAAAGAAACAAAGCCACTTACTTAAATTTACAAATCAAATCTAAAGAAGAAAAATTAAATAAAGTAACTGCTTCCTTAAACAAAAATCAATCTCAAATAGATTCTATCAAAGATAATATAGCCAAATTTACACAGGAATCTGAACAAAAACAACAAGAGTTAGATCAATTAAATGCTAAGATAGATTCTTCTGGAGAACTTTCTCAGCAAAAACTCCACAGAGAAATTGAAACTTTAAAAGATTCCCTGATGGAAGACAACACCCGTTTATCCACTTTAAAGAATGAAATTAACTCTATCAACCAAAGAAAATCCCAGCTTTCTACTTCTTTAAAAGATTCTGATAAACGTGTTTTTACATTAGAAAAAAACAAGACCCAATTACAATCCCAAATAGAACAGTTAAACAAAGAACATTCTAAATTAAAATTTGAGTTAGAAAGTCTAAAAGAAAAATACAAATTAGATGATCTAGAAACTAATTTAATTGAAACAGATCAAAAAATAGATTCTCTAAAATCTACAGATTTAGGTCAAGAAAAATTAAATTTATTAAGAAACAAAGATGAATTAACTTTAGAATTAACTAACTTAGAAAAAACCGCTAATCCTGAACAATTATCTAAGCTTAAAGAACTTAAACAAGAATTTAAAACAGCTACAGATAAATTAAATTCCTTTTCAGATCAAGATTCCACTTTAGTAAATCAACTATCCTCTGCCAGAATTAAACTACAGCAATTTCAAGAACAACAAGCTAGACTTAAAACTAGACAATCTTTAGCCAAAGAAAATTCTTCTTATAATACTGCTGTCAAAAAAATTCAATCTTTAAATATCTCCGGAGTTTATGGCACTATATCCGAATTAGCCGAAGTTCCAGAGAAGTATTCTTTAGCTTTGGAAATAGCCGCAGGTTCTAGATTAAACTCTATTGTGGTCAAAGATGATAAAACCGCAGCTAAATGCATACAATATCTAAAAACAAATAAACTTGGAACAGCCATCTTCTTACCTTTAAATAAATTAAAACCTTTATCCATTAAAAAAACCAATCAAGGCCACGGTTTGGCTTTAGATTTAATTAAATTCAATTCTAAATATTCCTCAGCTTTTAAACATGTTTTCAGTAACACTCTTGTTGTAGATGATATAAAAACCGCTAGAAAAATTGGAATGGGCAAACAAAGAATGGTCACCTTAGATGGGGATTTAGTTGAAGCTTCAGGAGTTATGATTGGAGGCTTTAGGAGAAAAAGGGTTTCCTTTGTCTCTCCAGACCTGGATAAAAATCTTAACAATGCCACATCTGAAATAATCCGCTTAAAATCCGTAATCTTAACATTGGAAAAACAGCGTTCCAATAACGATTCCCAATTAAATAAATTAAGAGAAGAAAAATCTCAATTAGAAGGCGAAATAATAAAAATTCAAGCTTCTGTAGGAAACTTAGAAGATGTTGAATCTAAAAAAGCCTCTCTAACTGAGAACTTAACCAATGTAAACACTCAATTAAAAGAATTAGAATCTAATTTAAAAAATAAGTCCAAAATCTTGGAAGATTTAACTAAAAAAAGAACCTTGCTCAAGTCTAAGATAGATAAACAACGCTCTCCAGAATTAATCTCGAAAATAAATTCCTTAGAATCTCAATTACAAAAAAATTCTGAAAAAAAGATTTTATTAACTTCTGAAATAAAGAACATTACAACTCAAATAGAAGAATTAATCCTGCCTGAAAAAGAATCCATGGGCAGAATCATAAAACAACATTCTTCAGAATTGAAGCAATTTAATGAAGAGATACAGGAATTAGAAACACTAATCAAACAAAAAAATTCAGAAATAAAAGAAAAATCCAAACAAGAAGCCCAATTATATACCAAATTCAAAGGGTTACTAACAAAAAGAGATGCCTCATCCACTTTCTTACAAAAACAAGAACTTAAAATTAATAATGAACAAAACAAAACTCAAATCTTTGATGAACGTATCAATAACTTAAATTTAGATAAAGCCAAAGTTATCTCTGAATTAACCGGATTAAGACAGGAATTTGAAGAATTCAAAAGTGTTCCTTTAAGAAAAGGTTTAGCTGAAAATCAATTAAGGGATGAGATAAATAAATTTGAAGCTTTAATAAAAAATCTAGGTAATGTAAACTTAAGAGCCCTAGAGATCTATAAACAAGTTCAGGAAGAATATAAAAACCTTACAGAGAAATCTTCTCGCCTATCTACAGAAAAAGAAGATGTTTTTAATATGATAGCTGAAGTAGAGTCTAAAAAAACATTTGTTTTCATGAAAACCTTTAATGAGATTAATAAAAACTTTGAAACTATTTTCTCACAATTAACAACCAAGGGAACTGCCCAATTAGTCCTAGAAAATCCTGAAAAACCTTTAGAAGAAGGAGTTCAAATCATGGTTAAGATAGCTCAAAATAAATACCTAGATATTAAATCTCTATCTGGGGGTGAAAAAACACTTACAGCTTTAGCTTTCATCTTCTCTATTCAAGAACACGATCCTGCTTCTTTCTACTTATTAGATGAAGTAGACGCAGCCCTAGATAAGAAAAACTCTGAAAAACTATCTGAATTAATCAAAAAATATTCTTCTAAAGCTCAATATATTGTTATTTCCCATAATGACCCAGTTATCTCCGGCGCAGATAAATTATATGGTGTATCTATGCATAAGGACGGAATTAGCCACGTAGTTAGCTTAGAGGTATGATGAAAAAACTCTTTATCTTATTCTCCTTACTCTTACTTACCGGCTGCACCCAAAAGTCCCAAGTTTCTATTAAAAACCATGCTTTTGATGTAGAAATAGCTTCCAACACTGCAGAAAGAGCTAAAGGTTTAATGTTTAGAAAGTCTTTAGATGAAGACAAAGGTATGTTATTTATCTTTCCCAAACAAGAAAAACATTCTTTTTGGATGAAAAACACCTACATTCCTTTAGATATTATCTGGATTAATGAAGCTAAAGAGATAGTTTATATCCAAAAAAATGCCCAACCTCATTCTGGTTCTATTAACCCAGACATTGAAGCTAAATACGTCCTAGAAATAAACACTGGATTATCAGATAAATATAACTTTAAATTAGAAGATAAAGTAAGTTTAGAAGGGATTTAACCCTCCAACTTACCTATTTTATACATACTTGTACCACATTTTTCACATACGCCCTTAACAGCATCCCGACCATTCTTCATCTTAACCTGTTTAGCATCTTTCATTCCTCTTTTTGTTTTACATTTCATACAATGTCCTTCTACCATTTTATTGTACCTCCATTACTATTATAATTGTATTATAACACACCTTTTAAGCTTATAAAACTATCTTTAATGAAAATTTAATAAAAAAAGAAAAAAAGATTGAACAAACTTAGTAGTAAGTTTGTCCAGCGCTTTCTTCACCAGCTTCTAATTCAGGCTCTTCTCCTTCACCATCGTCACTTCGTAACTTAGTGAAAGCAATTATTAAGCCTAAAATTACTAATAGAATTGCTAGTACAGCAAATCCAATTTCTAAACCACGTCTAATGTCTCCGAATTGAGATCCAGAAACATCAGTTTTTAAGTTTAGTTCTTTAACTACTTTTCCGTCAGCTTTAACTTTAACAGTAAAGCTTTGAGATCCAGCAGTACTTGGACTAACTTTTACATACAATTCACCAGTTTCACCAGCATTTATAGAAACAAATGCAGGATCTACACTTGCACTACCCCAAGTTCCAACACCTAATACTTCAGCAGAGTAAGTTACTCTTTCTTCACCGAAATTAGCTATCATAACTTTGTAAGTAGTACCTTCGCTTAAAGAAGCTGTTTTAACAGTAGAATCTACACTAATAACAGAGTCTACATCAAGTCCAGAAGTTTTACCTTCTACATTTAGTAAGTAATTTTCTGTAACAGTTTCATGGCCTCTATTATAAACTAATTCTACTTTAACTTCATATTCCTTAGATTCAGCGCTTTTAGGAATTCTTCCCCATAAGTCTAGATCTCCACTTTTTTCCCCATCATCATTATCTGAATCATGAGGAATAAGTTCGTCAATATAGTCTCTAGCTAAGAATCCTAGTTCTGGAATAGATACTCTAACTTGAATATCTTCTTCTTTGTTGTCACCCATGTTTTCAACTCTAACAGTTGTAAATAACATGTCGTTTGCATTTACAGTAGTTCCAGGTCTGAAAATAACATCCACAACTCTTAAATCGTGTCTTTTTTCATCCACTTTAAGGTTGTAAGATTGTCTTTCTTCATAGTTACTATCGAATGCTTCTACATGTAAGGTGTAGCTTTCAGCATCTCCATTTTTATCTGCATCTAAATCATTTGGTAAGTCAACAATTAAGCTTTTCTTATAGCTTCCATCAGACTCTACTTTAAACATTTTAGTCTTTTCAAAAACTTCAGAATGCTCATATCCACCAACCCACGCTTTAACTCTTACATCATCTCTAACGCTTCCGCCAGATTGACCTTCAACCCAGATTTCTACGTCGATGCTATCTCCTCTTTCTACAACAATGCTGTTAACGTCGCTTGAACTAACTACCCTATCATTCACTTTAACAGTTCCGATATCGTAATCAGGACTTGCAGCACTAACTGCACCTATACTAACTAAAGCTAGTACAAATATCACCATCATACTAAGTGCACTTTTCATTTTCATCTTTTAACCCCCATATATGTTATTATTTTTCGGTTAAACACCATTTATAAACTTTATGGTAGTAACGATGTCACTCTTAGTGACATTCACTCTATCAAAAAGCCTATCACATCTGTATTTTTGTCTTTGTTGTTACTCACAGTGACAATTGCGTACACCATGTCCTCATTAAAGTCTCTAGGAATCTCTGCCGCGAAACTTGTAATTTCTTGTTTTCTTTTCTTTATACTAAAGTCACCACTCCTTTGGAAATAATCCAATTGTGGCATATCTATAGTCACTTTTACGTCTTTTTGCTTGACATTTCCTTTATTTTTTACAATAACATCAATATCAAAGCTTTCTCCAGCTTGTACAGTTTGCCAATCATTTACTATCACACTTCTGATATCTAAATGGTGGATTTTCTTCTTAGCTGGCCTATAAGATGGTTCTAAAATATCATTTACTGTAATCACTAAATCTTGTGAATCACTTCCACCTTTTACTTGGTTATTGCTGTCTAAATCCAATACTCTGAAAGTCATACTGTAATCTCTTCCACCTTGTGTATTGTCTGGTGTCCAACTCCATACTTCATTTGTTAGTACTGCATTACTAGGTCCATTTTCAACTTCAAACATCAAGTTATCTCCATCTACATCACTACCTGCTAAGTTCAAAGTTACCCCTTCCCCTTCATTAAGTGTAAAACCAGATCCAATAGGTGCTCCATTTCTAGTTACACTTAACACAGGGTCATTATTTTGATTTATAGTAAATGTTACTCCATCACTACCAGTTAATCCTTCAGCATCTGTAGCAGTGAATGTTACAATTTCAGTCCCTATAAATCCATTATATTCAACAGTAGCTACTCTACTCGCATCAATACTTACAACCAGATTGTTATTTCCTGAAACACTCCAGCTAATTGCATTATCTGGAGTTTCATCAGTTACAAAACCATCTAGATTAATTGTAGCAAAGCTAGTTCCAGTTCCTACTGTTTGATCTGGAATATCACTCACAACAGGTGCATTATTTGTTGGAGTTACAGGAGGTTCTTCATCCTCTCTAACTTCAAGTGTTCTAAAATCAAAAGTTTTAATATCCTCTCCAATCATTCCATCCCTATCTCTTACTTGCACCCTTATAGTAGTTTCATTAGTTTCTTCAGGATAAACATGGTCTGTTCTACTATTTCTTCTAAATAGATTTGTTTTCCATTCAGTATCAAATACCCCATCGTCTTCCCAGTCGTATCTATAATCTAGTTGTTGTTTGAAATTCTCTTGATCCCGTGAATTTCCAGTATTAACTCTAATCAAGAATCCACTATCTACTCTCTGAACACTACCCAAAATACTTAAAATAGCCCTAGGAGGAGTTTCTTCCCAAAAGAATCCTTCTTCATAATAAGGTAGATTATTGTCTTTCACATATACCCTAACTATCCCTTCTTTACTTCCAAAACCATCATCCAGTTTAAATACTAATTGATAAGGCTCATTTAGACCTCTTCTTGAATCTTCAGGGTCAACCCATCTTTCATTATAAGTACCTTGCTCTTTTCTTATATCCCAGATAAACCTACCTCCCTCTAATCTGCTTCCTTTTAGCTCTTCACTTTCAGAACCATCTGGGTTAATCACCTTCTCTAATGTAATAGTTACATTATCTCCTTCAGGATCTGTCTCATTTGTAACCTCAAATTCCACACTTTCTCCTTCCCATTCTTGATAAATGTATCCACTCACTTCCACACCTTCACTAATTCTCAATTCCTCTATAGGTAAAATAAGAGCTGGTAACCTATTGATATCCTTCACCTTAACTTCAAAATTAACCTTCCTATTTGAAATACCATCACTCACCACTATATTAAAACTAATTCTTTTCTCAGTATCTGGATGTTGAACTACATCATAACCCGGAGTATATGATATTTCATTACCATTTATACTCATTCCAGCTGGCTCATCTTCTAGACTAAATACAATGTTCCCTGGATATATATCCGCATCCACATCAGATCCCTCTAAAAGCAAAACCAAATTTTCTTTTTCATTTACTTCATCTGATGTTACAGTCTCTTCTGTATTCACATCTTTAACTATAACAAAAGGGGCTTGATTCTCTGGCTTAGTCACTTCCAAAGTAAATTCTTGACTACCTTCGATTCCATATAAATCTCTTACAGTCACTACAATATTATAACTTCCATCCTGATCTGCTCTAGGCTGCCAAGTTATCTCTCCCCTATATTTTCCAATCTCCATACCTTCTGGTCCCATCACACTATATCTAGGGAAATTACCAATCCTTTCTCTTACATTTACCTCTTCTCTATTACTTCCCACATCATACACATATTCATCCCCAATTCTATTTAATGTAAATTCATTGGAATTAAAATAATTAAAACCAAACGTATTCGTAAAACAATTATCGAAATTTAACGATTTT
>NZCA01000007.1 GCA_002688095.1 Nanobdellota archaeon | reverse complement strand
ACCAAGGAACAACTCCCCCACAACCATCAAATATACAGGTTTGAAAAGGATGCAATCCTTTCTTTCAGTAATATCCCTCACCTCAATTACTAGTAATATATAGTAGTTTTTGGTTCGGAAATTCAAAAATCAATCTTTCTTTAGAAAAGAAAGCTTGTCCAAAGAAAAGGGAAGTGATAGGAACCTACGGTTCCTATAGGGGAAGGCTTTTTCACTAGTAATATCAAGTAGTTTTTTAATGGATTTGAATGGGAGCAGACCATTTATTTTGATAAACCTTTCTAACTATCAATTTTGGGGTGCTAGACCTTTTCTAAAGGGATAGATTTAAATATATACAAAATATAGCTTTTGTATATACATGCCCAAGAGGATATTTGACTCCCAATTAAGAAAAGTAGGTAATTCTTATGTAATCACCATTCCTATTACTCTAGTTAAAAAATTCAAATTAAAACCTAAAAAATTACTCACACTAACCTTAGAAGATGAAGACTAAAAATAAAGCTGGGTTGAAAGGGATGAGTTCCCTTCCTCAAAATAATGTATTTATTTTACTACTTCTACTAATCATCCCCATTTTACTCATTTTTGCACCCGCTTTTTCTAAAAGCGTGACTGCCATCACAGGTCAGGATGCTTCTGGAATTTACACAGTTAATGGTCAAACCTCTGGCCTAGCTACAAACGCCACAGGTTTCTCAATCAGAGCTATAGCTGATTTCATATCCTCCCAATTCCAAGCCCCTTCCTTGAAACAAGTTCTTTACAGAGGCCGTTTCACTTTATTAACAGCCATAAACCATGCTCCAAATCCAGCTACTTTAATAGCTCCAGCAAATGACACCGGACAAAACTCCTCAGAAGTCACATTTATTTGGCAAAATAGCACAGACACAGATAATGATCTCTTATCTTATTACTTAGAAGTCTATAATGATTCTAGTTTAACTGAAATCTACAAAGTTAACTCTTCTATTCTGGAAACTCCTACTCCAACCCAAACCATATTAGACTTAACAGATGAACAAACCTATTATTGGAGGATCATAGTTAAGGATTCTACTAAAAACTCTTCCTCAAATACTCCTTTCACTTTCTTTATAGATTCTACTCCCCCCACACCATTTAACTTAACTTCCCCCCCAACCCAAACCTCCACCACAGATAACACTCCTACCTTACAATGGGAAGTTTCTAACGACACCAATTTAAAAAACTACACTATTGAAGTTGCTACAGATGAAAATTTCGAGGACATAACTACAAGAAAAGAATCTTTAACTACACTTTTCAACAATTGGACCTCTGCTTTAGATGCCGATGATTATTATTGGAGAATAGTGGCCACAGATAAAGTTAACAATCAACGTTTCAGCGATTATCCTTTCCTTTTGACCATAACCGCTGTAACTGAAACCACTTACACAGCCGGAGTCACCACCGCAGCTGGAACTGTCTCCCCAAGAGCCTATTCTTTCCATATCATAGCTCCACCTTCCATTACTATTTTCAAAGATGAATCCATCATAGTTCCTTTAAATATTGAAAATAAAGGTAACCAAATTAATCTAAATAGAATTACTTTAGAAGCCTCAGCAGACATCCCAGGAGTGGAAGTTACTTTAGACAAAACCTTAATTAACACTCTCAAACCAGATACCAATACTACTGTTAATTTAATCATAAATGCTGCAAACGCAGACACTACTTTATTTAGCGTATCCATAACTGCTAATGTAGCAAATCCTAAACTATCTGACTCAGTCCGAATCATCACCAGTATTATAGGTGAAGAAGAAACTACACTAGAAACAGCTCAACAACAGCTAGTTTTCGCTAAAAGATTCTTTGACGGCAACGAGGAATGTTCTGGCTTAACCGAACCTCTAAACCAAGCTGAAGACGCAATTGCAAATGGTAATTACGCTCAAGCCCACTCCCTTTTAACCCAAGCTGTAAATGCCTGTAAGGATCTAATAGCTGTTAAAATATCCAAAAAACCTGGATTATTGAACATCACTATAAATGCTATTAGGGAAAATCGAACAACAGCCATAATATCTTCTCAAGTTCTCGCATTTTTAATTATCTTACTTATAGTATTCAAAAAAGTAATTAGAAGAAAACCCAAACAGCCAAAATTGGATTTCTAAATAAAATTTTACAAAGTATAGAGAATTATTTTTGCTGGGGTGAAAGGATTCTTTTCCGCGAACGCTTTTTTTAAAAGGGTTCTAGAAGAACCACAATCTTAAAATCCTAGGACTATAAGTTCCAGTCCCATCACCTTTAAGACTAGAAGTAATAATCACAGCAGAAGTATACACCCGGGTGCTATCTCTAAAATCCGGTGGTTGACAACCTTCTCCCAAATTCTTTGGATCACATACATTAAATCTATACTTTTTCAAAAATCTAGGCGGTAAAGATTCTTTGATAAACGTATCCACCTCCCCACATCGACTTCCATCTTTCTCAATATTTTTTAATTGATTAGGTGGGGTATTCACTATACATTCTCTAAGCACATCATTCTTACTAATCTCACTCAATATACTTTCCTGTAAACTTTTAATACTGTCCACTTCTCTTGTACTCTCATAACCTCCTCTACCTACAGAATAAATAAACACAAATACAACTATAACTGCAATCACTGCTTCTAAAGTCCTGATAAACCCCCTCTTATCCATCAATAAACTATAAAATTCTCTAATATATAAATTTTAGTAAAATTCCCTCTTAAATTATCTAACGAAAGCTTTAAATATAGGTATTATAACGGATTATAAGTGATTATAATGAATATGACAACCATACAAGTAAAAAAATCAATAGTAAAATCTTTAGATGAAATTAAAACCCATCCCAGGCAAACCTATAATGAAATTATAGAAAATATGACCAAGATTATAAAAAAAATAAAGAGCAAAAACCAATATGATGAATTCCTACATAAGGTTCAACAAAATAAAATGAAAGAACTATGGGATAATAAATCAGATGAGGAATGGGAAAGTGCCTAAATCTGGAGATATTATCTTAACCCAAGTACAATTTACAGACACTTTTGAAATAAAAACTCGCCCCGCAGTAGTTCTATTTGAAGAATTAAATAACGTCATAGTTGCCGGAATAACTAGCAATTTAAATATGCAGGGTCTTCCCTTAACTAAAAAAGAAGGTGCCATAAAAGATAGCATTATTAAATTAAATTATATTTTCACAATCTCAAAGGAAATGATCTCAAAAACTTTGTTCCATTTAAATACAGAAAAAAAACAATTAATCTACAAAGAATTAACAAAAAAATTAAACCTATTAAACAAATAACAGATTTTCTTTCTTAGTGAAACTTTCTTTTCTAAAGAAAGGTTCTTTTAATATATAAACTTTCTTTTCCTACGGGTTTGAAAAGAATACAATCTTTCCTTTTTGATAAAGCTTCTTTCTTTGGTGAAGCTTTCTTTTTAAGAAAGGTTCTACCAGACCTCAATATTCAAAATAACCTGATTTTGATTTAAATCTTTATCCAATATAACCTTGCCCAACCCAGAACTATAAACTTCTACCTCATCCGGAATTTTATAGTTATCACAAGTATTTCCACTCATATCCCCACTTGGTAACTTAGCAAAACAATATCTATTATCATAATAACTGCCACTTGGGTTTAACACTTTAAGCCTAAAGTACCTAAAATCCGGAAAATCCCAAGTATTAACATCTAAATTAACCAAATCTAATTCTCCTTCATTAATCCCCTTAAACACAATAGGATTGGCCGCATTTATTTGACAATTTTTAGGATCTTCAGGACCATCATCTTCCAAACCTAAATTATCTGAATTATAACCAATGTCTGAATTATGAATTATCCAAAAATTATAGTTATTATTAGGTAAATCAATTAAATTCCCATTATAATTAGCTACATTCCCATTTTGCAACAACAATTTATATTTATCTCCGACCGGAATATAAGTTGGAGACAATCCTAGATTTATCACACCTTTTGTATCACAATCAAAACTCAACATCGTCTTATAGACTTCCCATTCCGCTTTAGAATTAAATTCATCACTTACTAATTTAATCAAAACATCACCTTCAAACACTGGTTCATAACCCGGTTTAATAAATCCAAATATGATAATTATAAATGTCATAAATAAAGCTACACTTACTATCCAATCAATATGTATACTACCTTTTTTTTCCATTTTTTCTAATTTAAGCGGAAGATGATAAGAACCAAAGCGGTTCTTATGGTGGCGCTACAGTTAAGATAATCAACAAAGCCACCACTATCAATATAGCACTATGTTTTAACCCATATTTAATATTTCCCTCTGAAAACTTCCCAATTAACAACCCAGCGAAAAATCCTTGAATAATAATCAAAGTCATAAATATTCTTTTAAAATTCAAATCTGCTTTAGGTTTAATTGCTTCTCCACCTCCTGCAATATCAAAAAATCCCCCTCCACTTGTTACTCCCCCAGCCACATTACTAATCATATCTTGAATCATCGGCATTAACCTAACCTCTAACATTAACATAACCGCAATAAAAATAAAAAACACCACATACCCTTGCACCATTTGAGTATAGGTACTACTCCTCCTTTCCTCTTTCAATCTTTGAATATTAACCACACTTTCAACCACACTCTCCAAAATATCATCCATTTTACCCCCACTTTCCACAGCCTGGGTAATAATAGTCACACTCCTATTTATCACTTTATTCTTTGTATCTCTTGCAAACACAATTAAAGCATCCTTAACCGGAATTCCCCATTCAATTTGATTCCCCAATTTTTTAATATGTCTAGTTAAAGCCCCAAAATCCTTATCTGTTAAATTCAAAATACTCTGCGGAATAGGCACCCCCGATTTAACCCCTTCACTTAAAGCCCTAATAAATTCTAAAAACTGAGATTCTATCTGTTTTTGCCTCTTATTTTCCCCCATAAACAATAAAAATCCGGGCAACCCACCCAAGGCAAAGCTTAAAATTAATACACTCCAAAACCATCTGGTTCCATACAACAAAGTAAAATCCAAGATAATTAAAAATAAAAATAGTCCTCCTCCGATTAAATATTCTTTTTTTATCATAGATCTGGTTGTACAATATTCATAAAAATAATAAAGCCCACATTCATAGCCGGCACTACCACAAATGTCCCCAATTTCTCAATAAAACTAATTTCTAACCCTCCTAACTTACTCCCCACAATCGAAACTAAAACTAAAACAATTACAAATAATAAAGGAGCCGCAATCAATAAAGCTGTATAAATATCTGAATATGTGCTCAAAGTCTCCACATATTTTTGTCTTTCTAATCTATATCTAGTCATAGTATCTGCTGCCTTACTTTTTAAAAAAGTTTTAATACTCCCTCCAGACTCAACTGAACCAACCATCCCATTCAGTAATTCTTTAAAACCTTCATTGGGTGTAGTTCCTGCCACAGATTTTAAAGCCGTAGTTAAATTATACCCAAACAAATTTACATAATTCATAATCCTTTTAATCTCCCCGCTTAAGGCTTTATATTCATTTGATTGCAATAACATTCCAAAAATATCTATTAATCTAGCACCAGAACCAGCTACTGCCGCCATATGTAAAATAGCAAAAGGCAAATCATTCTTAATTTCCCTCCTCCGAGTATCCACAATAATTTTAGGATAATAATAAAAACCAAAACCCGACACTACAAATATTAACAAACTAAACATTAAAATTTGTATAATACCTAAACCACCAATTCCAAATAAAAGAAAACCTCCCATAATACCTAAAAATAATCCAAAAAAACTTCCTAATAATCCTAAATTAATATAGGTATTACTAAACACCCTGATATTCGCTAATCTTAAATTACTATACAACGGCTTAAAGTACTCTGGATATTTCCTAGTTAAACCCTTACCCAGACTATCAAACATTGAATTCGCATACTTACCCAAAAAATTATAAGAATATACAGAATAATCCACTTTAGCACCTTTCACTTTTTTCTTTTTTAATTTATTAGCAAATTCCTTAGCTAATTTTAAATCTATTTCATCTTTTTCTTCCACATGTTCCTTAATATCAAATAACTTAAACACATCAGCATTAATTATTTTTAATTTATCCAATAAATCTCTAACTTGTTTATCTCCCTTAGAAGTATCCCTGACTTTCTTACCACCCTTAAACTCCTTTTGTAATCTCCCCCTATAATCTGCTTCTTTTATTTTTCCTTCAGTAAATTCTTTATTTAATTTATTAAACTTTTTTTCATTTCCGCTTTGACTTCTCTTTAAATTCTCTATCTCTCCAATTATTTTTTCAGATTCCCGAATCTTTTTTTCAAGTTCATCCGAAATCATTTTTTAATTCCTCAGAAATAATTTCACTATTTTTATTACAAAATTTTAACACCGTCTCTTTAATCTCTCCCAATCCCTTATTAACTACCTCTAATTTTTTATTATATTCCCCAAAAACCTCTCTTTCCACTTTATTTTCCTGATATTTTGCTTTTAAATTTCTGATGTCTAACCCTATTTTATCCTTCTCCTTCTTCATCCTATCATAATCTCCACCTAATTCTTTAATTTTCACTAAATTTTTTTTAAAATCACTTAAACTCATAACCCAAACCTTTTCAACACCATTTCTTTATTTTTATAATAGCTCCCAATTATTTTTTGCACATCCTCAAATTTCACAATCTTTTGTTGATACAGTTTATTCAATAATTTAACTCTTCTATCAAATTCTTTATTTAACTCTTCCATACTCCCCCCTCTTTTAGCTATAATTTTTTTAAAAGCTACACTTTCCCTTTTAAACATAAATACATTTCTTCTAGGATCCCACATAAAAGGTACATTAACCTCACTTTCTCCTCCTGCCTTTACACTAATTACCTCTTGAATGGCTTTCATCTTCCTTGCATTTTCTCCTTGCACTTTAGCATAAACCATCAAACAAATCACATCCAAAGTTTCCACTAAACTTGGGCTTAGATTTATAGGTTCAGTTTCTAATCTACGAATAACTGTTTTAACATCATCCGCATGCATAGTACTTATACCTGAATGCCCAGAATTATGCAATAACACACCTCCAAAACCTCCAATAAAATTTTGATCCCCTGGAACAGAAATATCATAAACAAATTCTGGTTTTTTCAGTTTTATTTCTTCTATTCCCATAACTTTATCCAAATAAACATCTCCAATCCGATTAGTATTAATCGCCCTAACAACTTCCCTAATATTTCTTCCTTTTAAGGGTTTAACATACTTCAAAAACTCCTTCATTTCATTATATCTATAAAGCATAATTTCATAACTTGAAAGTTTGCTTATCCCATATTTTTTCTTTTTAGAAATTCTCCCCACAACACCATACACAAGAAGCAATTTACACAAACTATCTATAAGTTCCTTAGACACACTAGAATAACCAATTCTTCTTGTATCAAAATAACCATCTCCATTATATAAACCCGTTAAAAATTCACCAATTCTTTTTTTACTAAGCCCGAAAATAAAATCCGGTATTTTTTTATTAACAGCCCCTTTCCCACAATATTTATTTATAAATTCAAACAAAACTTTATGAGTAAAGTGGAGTTCAGTAGCACTTCCAAATCCCCTATCTGTAATCCTTTCTCTAATTTTCAAACCTATCTTTTTAATACATCTTCTCATATCTTTCAAAATTCGTTCATCCTTATTATATAAACAAATAGAACTATTTTTCCCACTATTATTTATACTTCCATCCGAAATATAATAACCTAAAAGTCTCAAAAATTCATCCGTAACTTTAAATCTAGCAGGAAAGCTTTTACTTTTTCTAAGAAATTTAACAGCAAGATCTTCCAAATCATACTCTATTTCTGCAGCTTTAATCAATTTCAAAAACTTATCAACTTTCAAAGAAGATTGTTTAGATCTAGAGAAATTTGCATAATAATCTGAAATAGCCTTGAGTTCTACAATTTCGCAAGATTTATCATAACCCAATTTAGATACCGCCTTTCTTATATATTTAGGTGCAAAGACTCTCATCTCAGGCAAAAATTCCAATAAATTAAGATACCCTATATCCGCATATCCGCAAGGAATCTTACCTGGAATCAACACCACACTTCCTTTCTTTAATTCATCTCCTCTAATAGGAACTATTTGGTTATCATAAGTAAACAAAGAATGATCATAAGTAATTACTACTTCCCTACCACTTTTAGTTTTTATTTTCAATAACTTATCCCTGGGAGAATGTCTAATTTTAGCTTCCACAGGCAAAATATTCGCTTTAGCCGTTTCAGGATTTATAGAAAGAGCTTTATATTTAATATTTTTCTCCAAATCTTTAATACTTATTTGTCTTGGATGATCATGATTCAACAACATTAATTTTTCATCTCCTTTGACTGAAGCCATTCCCTGAAATAACACAAATGCTTCTTTACCTCTTATCTCTCCCACAACCACATAATCTGGTCTTTGCCTAAAACTCGCTTTTAACAAATCAAATAATGTAATCTCCCCTGCTTTCTCTTCTCCCACTCCAGCTCCAGCTCTCGCCACACTTGGTAACCAATTCTCATGAATCAATTTCAATTCTCGAGTATCTTCAATAGTTACAATCCTCGCTTCAGGCTTAATAAAAGACGCTAAGACATTTACTAAACTAGTTTTTCCCGAACCTGTTCCCCCCACAATTAAAATATTACTTCCATTCTCCACCAACAACCATAAATAAGCCATAATTTCTGCTGAAACAGTTCCCACTTGCATTAATTTAATCGGACTCCAAGCTTCCCTAGTAAACCTCCTAATACTAAAAGTAGGCCCTTTACTTGTCACATCCTCGGTATAAGTAGCATTTACCCTATCTCCACTTGGCAACCTACCATCCATAATAGGGCTAGCATAACTCACATATTTCCCACATTTTTGAGCTAATTTTTCCACAAAACTTACCAATTCATCAATATTTTCATACACAATATTCGTTTTGATATTCCCGAATTTTCTATGCACAATATAAACAGGAGTGCCTTTACCATTACACTCAATATCTTCAATATGCGGATCATTCATTAGTGCTTCTATTTTATTTAACCCAATAAAATCCCTATATATATAGTACATAATCTTCAAATATGACGCCCTTTGCACATCTATTCCTAATTCTTTAATTAAAACATTCACATTTTTCTCTAAATACTCAATCAACACTTCTTTATCATCTACATTAATAAAACTAATATCAATTAATTCTTGAATCCCTTGTTCTAATAAATTCAACACTTCTTTCTCTTTAACGTCTAAATTAGGTTCTTCCACCTGATACACCACTTCTCCATGTACTTCATCCCAATATAAGTGAATATAAGAATAAGGCGCTAAAATTGCATATCTAAAATCTACCTTAGTTTTATCTTGTATATCTGGTAAATCTGGTTTAGGCGGATTAAAATTAATTTTAAACTTTAATTCTTCTTTTCCCTTTCCCTCTTCTTTCGGAGTTGAAGGAGCCTTCCCTTTATCCTTATTAAACAACGGTTTCTTCAATTCCTCTTTGATTTTAGAAGTTAATTTTTCAAACATTATATCCCTCTTTAATAGAATTATCAAAAACAATATATAAAACTTCCTAACCTCTTATTTCAATATAGCTTTCTCTATTCATACTCACTTTATGCTCAATAACCAAATTATATTTCCCACTCAAAGTCTTTAAAGTAGAACGAATATCAACCTCATCCTTATAATCTAAATACAAATTAATCTCATAACCTTGACCTAATTGCTCAGAACAAATATTCAAACCCCCTTCTTTTATAATTAAAGCCCCCTCATTCTCACATTCTTTATCCACATTAGGTTCAATTCCTAATTTCTCCTCCGTCACCATCTTCCAGCTAATTCTATTATCTCTAATCGAAAAATCTCCTTCTCCAATGTCCACAAACACTGGTCTTTTACTCCCAAAACCTTCATTACTTACTGTCCTTATAACTCCATCCAAATCATACATCACATTCTTAGTCTGCAACACTGTATTCCTCGCTTTCAACTTATTCACAAAAGGCATCCCCACACTTAAAATTAAAGTTACGAGAATAACCCCCAACGCAGTATACATCGCCACCGATATCCAAATTTGACCTCTTTTTTTCATTTTTTCTTTTTTCCGTGAACGCTTTTTTTTAAAAGGGGTTCTTTTTTAATAAAGTTTCCTAAAGATTCAATGGAGGCTCAAACCCAAAATTCCCTCTTTTATTTTCACAATCTACAGTCACTCCATCCCCGATATCGATCCTTGGAATTATCTCTATTTTACTTACATCATTAATCAGGTCCTCCAAATCCAATTCCTTACTACTTTTCTTATTTCCTTTTAAATTAAATACAAAAGCATCAAACTTCTTTAATTCAGTACCTTCATTGGCATAATCCACAATAGCCTTATTCTCTGTAATAAATCTTGTAATAAATCCTTTAATAGGCACATTATTTTTAACAATTACTTTATATGAATCAACCACCCCCCCCGGTCCTTTCATCTGCTCAATCTTTAAACTCACTCCTTGACATTCTAAATCAGTCCCGATTTTAATTGTAGATATCTCAATACCTTCTTTTGTTAATTTCTTACTCCAATTAGTCACAATAATTCCAAGAGAAATAATAAACACAATTAACAAAGCTACACCTATTAGATTGCTAATTCCCCTTTTATTCATTTTCTTTCCTTTTTCCGTGAACGCTTTTTCCTAAAAAGGGTTCTTTTAGAGGGTATAAGTTGCCATTTGTTGAGAACACAACCACCACCCCTTGTCCATGCTTTTCAACTCTGGTTTTTCTAAAATAATTTGAGGAATTACCTTAACCACACTAGGTACAAAACTTGGGCTTGATACTTTGATATTAGTGTTTTCATATCTCCCTAATACTTGTCTTGCTTTTTTCACCTCTAACTCTCCACCCCTTTCGTATCTTATAATAAAATCACTTAACAATTTTTGTTTTAAATTTTCCACATTGATAATATGAAAATCTCCTTGTTTCTCCGCGCTATTCACCCTTATCTTCACCTCTTCCCGACAATTATCTTGGGCAATAGCTCTATCTCCTCCTTTTTGTCCTCCTTCTCTAACAGTTCCCGACATCCACTTAAAAACCAAAAAACCTAAAGAAATAGTTAATACAACCATCAAAGCCACTACAATAATTTGACTTACCCCTTTTTTATTCATTTTCTTAGTATAAATTTTTTCCGCGAACGTTTCTTTGTTCAAACTTTCTTAAAGTTTGTTTTTGATGAAACTTTTTTCTAAAAAGTTTCTTTTTATTCACTTGGTTCCCAGGTACTCACCCGATTCTCACAACCTAATTCTTCTTCATCAACCATAATGATCGGAATAACTTCAATCTTATAAACATCTCCAGTGACAGGCTCATTATAATTACAGGTAGCTAATTTTCCATTGGGCATTAATTTTTCATTTAAAATTCCATCCCCCATACAAGCAATACCGTCCCCTCCAGAACCAAAGAATGAATCTACACTAGATATAGTTTCAGAATAAACCCTAATTTTAGCAGACTCTATCCCTAAACTTCCCCTATTTCTTAAAGTTAATCTATTATTTTCATCTTTTTCAAAATCATCAATACTAATTCTAACATCTTCACAATCTACCGCGCTTCCCAAATTTACAATCCTCTCACCTACTTTCTCTTCAGTTTGCTTTGAAAAACTTGTAACTAAAACCCCAATTCCAATAGCCGCCACAATCAAAAAAACAGTGGCTATAATAGTAGCATCCCCTTTTTTATTCATTTTTTCTTTTTTCCATGAACGTTTCTTTCTTTGACCTTACTTTCTTAAAGTAAGATTTTGATGAAACTTTTCCTAAAAGTTTCTCTCATACTTTCACCACTTTCACATAATTTTCATCTAAGTTTTTAAATATTAAACTCTCCACTTGATCACTACTAGGAACTCCAAAATCATATTGATTTCCATCCACATAAACTACAACTTCATCCTCAAGAGCAGGATATTCTTTAATGAAATATCTTTGAGGAGATCCGAGTTCTCCTAATTTACTAGTATCCAAATAAAATTGCTTTCCTTCTCCACTTAAAGAAAAAGACAGCCCAGCCACAGATTCTTGTGCAGGAGGAAGAGAAATTAAATTCTCCTCTCCAGTACTTTCTCCAGTACTTGTTTCAATATTCTGACTTAAATAATTAATAACTTTCCAACCCACATCTTTTTTATAACTCACTAACACAACACCAACATTAAAACCCAGACTCGTAAACAACTCCAATAAATTATCCCCACCTTCTGTAGGAACTAAATATTGATCTGGACCACTCTGTAAATAACCTAGATCCATAACATAAGCCCTCTCACCCACAAAGTTCTCCACATAAAAATCAAAATTATCTCCAGCTCTCGGAGGCTCTATTTTATTAGTTATTTTAATAACACCATAAACTGCAATTACCAGCACAATAGCTGCTAAAATATACACCTGACCTCTCTTATTCATAGCTTAATAGAATTTGTTTTAATATATAAAAGTTCTTTTCTCTTTCTTGATGAAAATCCTTTCCTAAAGAAGTTTCAGCCCTGGGAGAGAATCGAACTCTCGGCCTCTACATCTTTGGATCCCTTTCCGTGAACGCTTTTTTAAAGGGTTCTACCAATGTAACGCTCTAACCGACTGAGCTACCAGGGCATATCCAAAATCTAAGAATTAGCATATTTAAACATTATGGATGCGGGAGACAGGATTTGAACCTGCGTAGGCACTAAGCCACAGGATGTCTTCTTGTGGAAAACTTAAGTTTGGCAACAATTTCAAATAGAAACTTGTTCCTGCCCGTTTTCCAGACTCCGGCACTCCCGCATGTTTAAAAATCAAGAATTCAAATTTATAAAAGTTTTCATTTCTCTAAAAAATCTAATCTCTGATTTAAAGTAGTTTTAGGAAGACAATAACCCACTTTTTTAAAAACCAACCATTTAGTATAGTGTTTTGGATTTTTAAACTCAATTTCCTTAATAAAATATTCAATATCCAATTTTCTATAGATCCTAACAGCATAAACCCGATTTTTATCTTTCTTCCCTTTGTAAGGTTTTTTCATCATAGGGTTTAACCCAAATTTCTTCAAGATATCATAAACTTGCTTAATCAATTTCTCAGATACACTAGCCAACTTTATATCAGGACGATTATTTATTGGATTTTTACAACTTCTATTCTTATCAAAATAAATTGTACCATCTGTATCAAATAATCCTCTCAAAAATCTCTTTGAATAGTCTTCATTTTTCAATATCCAAAAAGGGATAGTTACTTTAAGTTTAGATCCTGAAGGAGCTCCCTGTCTTTTAAAAAAATCAACCAATTCTTTATTAAAAATATAAAATCCATAAACCCCTACTTTGGGGTGTTCTTTATATTCTACTTTTTTATTAAACAAGGGCAACATAACTATTCTATTAAAAAGAGGAGCCACCCACCCATCATGATATAATTTTTCCTCTTTCAAATCTCCTCCAAGATAATACTCGGAATACCTTTCATTCTCGCTAATACATCCATCTCCAATGTGAATCCCCATTATTTCAGCCAAATCTCCAGTTTTCATACATACGGGCTGTCTTTAAGGTTTATAAAAGTTTTTATATGAAAAATACTTTCAAATTTAGATGAAAAAGACATTTATTTTACTCTTCCTAATTCTTACACTCATTTTTTCTCAGAATGCAATCCCTCTAAGCCTAGAACAAGGAAACTCTTTAGAATTTGAAGGTAGAACAATCACGGCCCAATTCGTTCAAGAATCTAAAGTAGTTTTGGAAGTCGATGGTGAGAAAAACATAATCAACAACGGACAATCCAAAACCATTAAAGGAATTAGGATTATTGTTACCGATATCTTCTACTCCGGAGAGGATTCCACAGTTTCCTTTAATGCTGAATTAACTTATACTTGTGGAGATGGCACTTGTAATGATGGCGAAACTTCTGTTAATTGTTGCCAAGATTGTGAATGTCCACTTGGAAACCAATGCACATCAAATGGTTGTATCCGACCCGAATGTTTCTTAGATGAAGATTGTGATGACAATAAAGAACTTACAAAAGATTCTTGTGATAACTATAAATGTAAATATCGAAACATAAATTGCAATTCTAATTCCCAATGTGATGACAACGATCCAGACACAGACGATTTTTGCACTAGCGGAAAATGTCAAAACCTCCCTCCTATCTGCAAAACTGATTCTGATTGTGAAGACCCTAATCCTTGTACACTAGACCAATGTATCAACAAAGATTGTCAATACAAACCCATAGAAAACTGTAAATCTCCTGAAAAGAAAGAAGAACCCGAAAAAGGTGAAAAAACCTCAGAACAAACCTTAAGGTTCACCGACGAATCCCATCCAGGTTTCTTTAGTAAATTCTTCAGCTGGCTTAAAAATTTATTTTAATTTCTTTCGTGAACGTTTCTTCCTAAGAAAGGTTCTCTTTTAACTTATCCTTATGTTTACTCTGACACGCATCACAAACTACCTTCTTTTTCCCATCTATCTTAATATGGGTTCCTTTTAGTTTACCTAGAAAAATCTCTTCAATTTCTTCCTTACATAAGTCACACTTCATATTCTAAAGAAGAAATACTCCTTTTAAATAATTAACTATCTTACTACACTTGGTTAGTTACTCTTTATCTTAACTTTACAATTAAACCCTTTCCATAGGAAATTTTCGTTCCAGAAAATATAACTTTCACCTTAACCTTATTTATATACAAGATTCAATTTTCTTAATTAAAATGTTTGAACAAAAAATAAGTTTTAAAACCATTAAACAAAACAAAACTCTTTCTGAATTTCTATCCGACGAGGGGGCATCCAAAAAATAAATTCTTCTCCTCTTTAAACTTACCCATAACCTTCCATATTAAAAAAAACAAAAAAAGAATTAATAAAACTACCTAAAATGTTTTCAATCCATCCCAGACCACATTAAACATTCCTTGTAAAGCTTCTCCAAAATAAGGCGTCTTAACCCACACACCCACATCATAAGTGGGATGAATCTTTTCATCATCCATAACCATAAACATCAAATCTTTTCCATCTATAATAGAAAATCTTGCACTTAAGTTATTTAAGACCCTTACATCTGCTATCTTAGAAACTTCTTTAGCAGCCTTCACAGCTTCTTTATCCATGGTAGCTGCAATCTTAATCTCCACTCCTTTCTTATTTAACTTCTCTAACTCTGGTTTCAAGGCTTCCACTTTTCTCACCAAACCTTTTCCAGTTGTCACTAACACCACACTCTTCTCTGCACTTTTGATCAAAGTCTCTAAATGGGTATATAAATTTGGTCTTCCTCTCAAAGCTCCGGACAAATCAGTAGGTTCTACAAATTGAACTCCTTGCTTATGTAACAAATCCAATTCATTCAGAGCATCAGTCCCTTTTAATTCACTTAATACTTTAACTTTTTCATTTGCAGTCCTAATCATTAACTTCTTCACCCTTTCTACCACTTCTCCAGGTTCCACAGCTAAATATTTTATTGGCTTCCCCAATTTCATAGTTACAAAACCTTTTTTCTCTAAAGATTCTAGAACATCATAAGCTCTTGATCTTGGAACATTTCCAATATCAGATAATTCACCCGCAGTTGATACTCCTCTTGATAATAAAGCTGTCCAGATCTTCACCTCATATAGGTTTAAAGCAAAGAGTTGTCTTAATTGACTTAAAAATTCATCTTTAACAATCATATTTTTTACACCCCTTATGTTTTATTTTTTAATAAAACTTTTCTGAAAAGTTTATTTTGTAACTATTGATAGTTAATTACAATCATTCACTCCAATAAAGAGTAAAAACTCAAGAACTATATAAAGCTTATTATTTTCTCTGCATTTTAAAAATTTTTTTTACTAATTTTAAATTATTCACTTCATTCGAAGGTTTATCAACACGAAGACTTACTACTCTCGGGAATCTTAAACCAAATCCACTAGAGTATTTGGAACTTTTTTGAATCTCTTCATAAGCTACCTCAATAACTATCTTCGGTTTCACCCCAACTCCTTTTCCTTTAGTAGAAACAATTAAGGGCTTCAATAATTTAGTCATATCTTTATAAGTCAAATCTTCTCCTTTCTCCTTTATACCAGTTGAAACTCTTCCCACTTCTAAAAACTTATTTCCATCCTTACATCCTACAATAAAACTCGTTAACCATCCAGCTCTTTTTCCTTCTCCATACTCCGCCCCCAATATAACAAGATCCAAAGGCTCTAAAATATTTTTTAACTTCATCCATCCCCCCACATACCTTCCAGGTCTATACTTACTTTCTAAATTCTTCACCATCAAACCTTCAAAACCTTCTTTCAAAATTTTTTTAAAAAATTCACCAGCTTTTTTCTTATCTTTAGTTACTAACTTCTCACTCACGCTTATCTCTTTCTTCTTTTCTTTGATTATCCTCTCTAAAATCTCTCTTCTTTCTTTTAAATTAGAACTCATTAAATTTTTTCCATTACAATAAAGCACATCAAACACAAATAATTCCATTGGAAATTTCTTAGCCATGTCTTCAATATCATATTTCCTTTTTATTCTCTGAGAAATACTTTGAAAGGGCAAATACTTCCCTGTTTTAGAATCATAACCTACTGCTTCACAATCTAAAATATAACTTTCAGCCCTGACGTTTTTTAAAAATTTAACAATATCTGGAAATTGACTAGTTACATCCTCCATCCGTCTAGTAAATAAATTTACTTTTCCTTTACTTCCATGACACTGTAACCTAAAACCATCTATTTTATTTTCAAATTGACAAGGTTCCCCTAAAGCCTTAAAACCATCTTCAATATCTTCCACTAATAAAGCCAACATAGACCTAACAGGCTTACCCACACCTAGCCCAATTGATTTCAAATTTTTATCTTTAGCTAATACAGCTACTTCCCCATAATCCCCACTCAAATCTCCAGCTTCCTCCACATCTTTAATCTCTGCTTTAAAAGCTTTAGCTATAGAATCTCTAATAATCCCCGAACTTACACCAATTCTTAAATTTTCTAAAACAGTTTTAACTATATATTTAGCTTCCTTACCTTTAGCATTAACTAATAACTCAGAAATAAAACTTATTTTTTTACTTACAGTTCCTTTCCCTTCTAATTCACTTAATTTTCTAATATTCTCCATAACTTTTCCAGTATCTAATTTCCTCCCCATTAAAGTCATCTGTTTTTTACTTTGAAAAACCTCTTCCGCCACTAAACCCAAATCCCCTTTCTTCCTAAATAAAGTTTCAATTTTAGAACTACTTTCTCCAGAACCCGAACTCAAGGCTTTAATCATTAATCTATTACTAAATCCGATTTTCCTTTTATCCCATTCTGCAAATATTCTTCCTTCTGCTAAATACACAATCTCCTTCAATTCCTTTTTAGCTACTTTTCTTAAAAAATTAGACAAAATTTCTATCTTTTCCAGTCTTTTACTTGTACTTTCCAGATCTTCATATATTTTTACTAATTCTGAATATTCCATAACAAAATTTAAATATCTTCATTATTTTAAGGTTTCTATGTCTATTTATACTAACATAAAAAAAAGACGTTCTATTCGCTCTTATCTAGATAAAAAAGTTAAACATTCAGACATTTGTAAGGTTTTAGATGCTGGACATTATGCTCCATCTTCTGGAAACCTACAAAATTGGAGATTTATTGTAGTTCGAGATCCCGATACTAAAGAAACAGTAGCTAGATGCTGCTTAGAACAACTTTGGATAACTGAAGCTCCTGTAGTAATTGTGGTTTGTTCTGACAGTACCAAAGTTAAACAAGAATACCCCACCAAATACAAAAAATTTGCCACTCAAAACTGTGCAGCTGCCACCCAAAACATGTTACTCCAAACTCACGCTTTAGGATTAGCTTCTTGTTGGGTGGGTCCCCCTTCAAACTTAATGAAATTCAAAGATAACTTAAAAATCCCCGAAAATATAGACGTTGAAGCCTTAATCACAATAGGTTATTCAAATGAAAAACCTCTTGAAAAAAGACATAAAATAGAAGAAGTCACTTACTTTGATAAATATGGTAAACGAGAACGTGATGTTTCTTTATTTCCTTTAGCTAAACATCTAAAGAAATCAAAAAAATAATTCTAAAAAAATATTTTCCATGAACGCTTTTTCTAAAAGGATTCAGAAAAAAAGAAAGGGCACCTAGTTATAGGGGGTTAAGAGAATAATTGGGTGCCCTTAAATATGATATATCCTTACAGAATATCGATACCCAACTCTTCTCCCATTTGCGCTCTTTCCGCAACGGCAGCCTGGTTATCCATCTTACCTAATATATATGGCGAAGTTACACCCGCCACAATAGTCATAACTCTTAATTTTCCTTTCATATCTGAGTTAATCCTTGCACCCCAGATTACATTGGCATCCTTATCCAGACTTTCAGTCACTATATCTCCAATCTTGCTCACTTCTTCCAATGTTAAATCACTTCCACCTTCTATATGGATCATTGCTCCCGAAGCACCTTTATAACTAATATCTAATAAAGGATTAGTCAAAGCTCTTCTAGTTGCTTCTTCCACTTTCTGTTCAGTATCTGATTCACCCACGCCAATACTACATACTCCGCAATCACTCATAATTGCTTTTACATCTGCATAATCTAAATTCACTAGAGAAGGAACAGCAATAGTTTCCACAATAGCTTTAATCATGGTACTTACTAATTCATTAGCCACTGCAAATGCTTGTTCAATAGGTAAGTTTCCAGCAATAGAAACTAATCTATTATTATCTATCACAATTACTGAATCTGAAACTTGTCTCAATTCCTGCAACCCAAACTCTGCTTTATCTATTCTTGCTCTTTCCAAAGCAAAGGGCATAGTTACAGTTCCAATAACAATTGCACCTTGTTCTTTAGCTAATTTTGCAATAACAGGAGCCGCACCCGTACCAGTACCGCCACCCATCCCCGCAGTTATAAAAATCATGTCTGCATCTTTTAAAGAATCTTTAATTTCTTGAATATTTTCTCGTGCTGCTTCTAAACCTTTTTGAGGGAATCCACCTGCACCCAAACCTTTTGTCAATTCTCTTCCAATCAAGACTTTTCTATCAGCCTCATGCACATCCAGATGTTGTTGATCTGTATTCACCGCAATTATTTCTGCACCCTGAATACCTTTTTTATATAACCAAGAAACCATATTACCTCCTGCTCCACCAGTACCAATCACCTTAATATTGGCATTGCCCACAGCCAGGTCTCCAAATTTTTCTTCATTAGAAGATTCGTTTATAGCGTTTTGTACGATAAATTCCATTTTTTTATTCCCCCTTTTTAGGTTTTTTTATTGATTATTGCAAGCGAAAGGTTTATATATAACCTAGCCCACTTTCTTTTTAAATTAATACAGAACAAAATTACTGATTGTCTCGCCAAAGACAATTTAACTTGAGTTGAACGCCAATTCACTCAAACTTTTTCTTTCTTTCTATTAGATTAATAAAAACTTGTTTAAATATACTACTCTTTTTTAATATATATATTACAAAACAATATTATATAAAATATATTTTAAATTTAAGTAATAACGCTTTTATATCTTGACTCTTTCTAAAAAAATATGAAAACCATTTCCATTTTACATCTAGGAGGCACTATTGCCAGCAAAGTTAGCAAAGAAGGAGGGGTAGTAGCCCAATTTACTGCTAAAGATATTCAAAATCTCTATCCCGAAATTAAAAAACTAGCTAAAATAAATTCTCGTTTACTTGCCAATATGATGTCAGAGAACATGAACTTCAAACATTACAACTTAATTGCCAAAGAAATCAAAAAAGAAATTAACAAAGGCATTGACGGAATTATTTTAACTCAAGGTACAGATACTTTACATTATACTTCCTCCGCCTTAGCTTTTATGTTAGAAAACCTTCCCATTCCAGTTATTTTAGTTGGCTCCCAGCGTTCTTCAGATCGTGGAAGCAGTGATGCCGGTTTAAACTTAATCTCTGCGATTAATTTCATAAATCAAACTAATTTTGCAGAAGTCGCTATTTGTATGCATTCCTCAATGGAAGATACTTCCTGTTCTATACTTCCGGGAACTAAATCTCGAAAATTATCTACTTCCCGCAGAGATGCCTTCAAAGCTATCAATTCTACTCCCCTAGCTTTAATTTATCCTGACAAAGGTATTGATTTTCTTAAAAAAAATTATAAAAAAGTAGACAAAAAAAGAAATTTAACTTTAAAATTACTTGATCCTAAATTAAAAATAGGCCTTTTAAAATCTCATCCTCACTTCTCTTTAGATGATATCAAACCTTACAAACACTATGACGGTTTAGTCATAGAAGGCACAGGCCTGGGACACTTACCCATAGAAAAAACAGATTCTTTTACCCAGGAAAACCAAAAAATCTACAATGAATTAAAAAATCTAGCCAAAACAATGCCTATTATCCTCACATCTCAATGTATTTTTGGCAGAATTAACATGAACGTCTACTCTCCGGGCAGGAAACTCCAAGAAATAGGAATTCTAGGTAACTTATTAGATTTAACAACAGAAACTGCTTTTATTAAGCTAGCCTGGTTATTATCTAATCATAAAAAATCTGAAGTTCCAGATTTAATCTCAGAAAACCTTAGAGGAGAAATATCAGATAGAACTTCTACAGAGTTTCTAGAAGATTAAAAAAGATAGAAGGGATCTGTCCCTCCATCTTTAAATTTTAAAATCAGTTAAATAAGTCCCTATTTGGTCAAGCTCTTTCTGGATTGCTTTTCCATCGATTACAGGCCTGTCATGTTTATCTTGTCCAGAAACTATTTCTTGAGCAAGATCCTTATAACACTCTACAACAAAAGTTGTTAATCCTTGAACTCCCCCGTTTAATCTTTCTGATTCTGGAAATCTTTCTGTTAAAACAGTTTTAACTTGATTTTCCAAATCATCCGAAGTTCTTTCTAAAAACTCTTGTTCTGTTAAAAGTTCATCCCTGTATCTTTCTGCAACTACTTCATAATTTGCTCTCACAAATCCAAGTAATCCATTAATTGCTTTTTGACTAAATCCGCTTGGTGGCATTTTCTTTGACCTCCTATTGTTATGTATTTTCAATTCAAAAAAACCCTCTTATAGTTTATCGCCCCTGTACAGGGTATATAATAGAAAAATTTAAAAGCCCAAAACACCCCTTAAATCTATGGAAAAACAAAGTTTAATCAATTTGGGATTAAGTGATGGAGAAGCCAAAGTCTATTTAGCTTTATTGAAATTGGGATCTTCATCAGTAGGTCCTATAACTAAAGAAGCAGATGTGGCTTATTCCAACATTTATGATATTTTAGATAGATTATTAGAAAAAGGTTTAATTTCTTTCATTTTAAAAGAAAAAACCAAATATTTTCAAGCAGTTCCCCCCTCTAGGTTAAATGAATTTATAGAAAAAAAAGAGGATAAACTACGGGAAGAAAAATCCAACATAGAACAATTAATTCCGGAATTAGAGAGAATTCAACATCCTAGTTCAAAACAAGAAGCAGAAATATTTACGGGATTAAAGGGAATAAGAACCGCCTATGAAAGAATGTTAGAAAATGCCAATAAAAAAAGTGAATGGTTATTTTTCTATATAGATGAAGGTAAAATAACCGATGATTTTTACTCTACAATGTATTCAAAATTCAAAAAAATAAAAATGAAAGGGATTGCTAATAAAATTTATAAGAAATCAGAGTTCATAAAAAAAACACATTTTGAAATGAAATATGTTAATTTTCCATTACCCGGAATGATAGATATTTATGAAGATAAAATTATGTTCATATCTTGGAAATCAAACCCATTGGTTGTATTAATCACATCTAAAGACATGGCTCAAAAATTTAGAGATTATTTTTATTCCATATGGAAAGGAAAAACTTAAACAGAACAAAGTCTTAATAAATAAAATGGAAGAAAAAATAAAAACACCAAAATTCGCATATTTAATGGGATACTTCACAGCAGATGGTTGTTTCTATAAAGATAATTGGAAAAATACATGTCAATTCGAATTTACTGATGGTTATGGGGATAAAAAAGAATTACAACATTCTTACCAATTCGTTAAAAATATTAAGGATCTATTTGAAGAACAGTTATCTAAAAAAATTCCAAAAATTAGACAAAGAGGAAATCGATATGTCTTATACTTTAAAGATAAAAAATTAGAAAATATATTCAAAAATAAATTTAATTTTCAACCAGGTCCAAAATCAAATAAAATAAATATTCCAAAATATTATAAAAAGACAAATCTAGAAAAATATTTTTGGTTAGGTCTAATGGACGGAGATGGAATAATAGCCCAAAATGGAAGAAAAATAGCTCTAGAGATGTGCAATAAGAATTTGGTAGTTGATTTTCAAAATTTTCTAAAAAAAAACAAGATTATAACAGAACTCAAAGAAATAAAACCAGAAAATAGGAAAGGCTATATTTCAGATAAAAGTTCTTTTTTAACAATAATAAAATCTCCTTTTTATGATAAATATACAAGTCTCATCGGATTTATACATCCCAGAAAACAAAATTGGTTAATTAAACATTTAAATAAAGGAATGTATTCCAAAAACAGAACAAACATTAAACCCCTTCTAATAAATAAAAAAATAATAGATTATACCAAAATATTTGATCAAAGAATATTCATAGTAAAAGGTAAAGAAATTCTAAAAAAATATAAAATTGGGTTTAAAAGTAGAAGAAATAATGTTAAATTTATTGAATTATATCAAGATCTAAAAAATATTGGAATATCAAAAATAGAATTTTTAAAAGAAATATCGAATTACAGATTTAAATTAAGCAAAGGTTCTACAAATTCAATAAAAATGCCTTTATATATAAATAAAAAAATTATACATATGATAAAATTCATAAGACCACACTCTGGCAGTTTAGGATTAAGCAGGTGTCATGTTAAATCATTTAACAAAAATCCTCAAAAAATAATAAAATCTATAGAAAATATATTTGACATAAAAGCAAGGTATACTTCAAAAGATGTACCTTTATTTTGTAGCGGTGTTTTAGAACTTTTCTTCTCAAAAATCCTAACTAAAGATTTAAAAGAATATAAATTACCAAAATGGTATAAGGACTTAAAATGTTAAACTACGAAGACTTAAATTTCAAATGTGGATTAGAGCTTCACGCTCAACTAGAAAGTTCCAAACTCTTTTGCAGATGCCCAACGGTAATCGATAACGATAAACCAGAACTCACAATAAGACGTAAACTCCGATCTGTAGCAGGAGAAGCTGGAAAAAAAGACATTGCTACTTTATACGAAGAATCTAAAGATAAAACGTTTATTTATGAATACTCTAATCAATATGGATGTCTTGTAGATATTGATTCTGAACCCCCTTCTACAATGAATCAAGAAGCCCTAAAAATAGCTCTAGAAATTTCTCTCTTACTCAACGCTAAAATTCTTCATAAAATTAAAGTAATGCGTAAAATTATTATCGACGGTTCAAATCCCAGTTCTTATCAAAGGACTACTTTAATCGCAGAAAATGGTCATATAAATACCTCCAAAGGCAAAGTCAGAATTCCCGCAATATATCTAGAAGAAGATGCAGCTAGAAAAATCAAAGGGGGGAAAAATGAAATAACTTATAGAGTAGACAGACTAGGATTTCCCCTTATAGAAATAGCCACCCTACCAGATATAAAAGACCCAGAACATGCTAAAGAGACAGCAGAATTACTTGGCATAATCCTAAAATCTACAGAAAAAATAAAAGTCGGAGTTGGTACCAAACGTCAGGACATTAATCTCTCTATCCAAAATAAAGCAAGAATAGAGCTAAAAGGATTTCAAAATCTCAAAGACATGCCAAAAGTTATAGAAACAGAAATAAAAAGGCAATTAGATTTAATAAAACAAAATAGAAAAATAGAAAAAGAAGTGAGAAGAGTAGACACAGACAGTACAACCACATTTCTACGTCCACTCCCAGGAAAATCGAGGTTCTATCCAGATACAGATTTATTAGAATACAAGATTTCAAAATCCTTAATTAATTCCATAAAAATCCCCGAATTAATAACAGAAAAAGCCTTAAAATTAGAACAAGAATTTAACTTAACTCCGGAATTAGCTAAAGAGATTATAAAAAAGAAATTTCCTTTTGAAAAATTAACAAAACCCTATCCAAAAATATCTCCTAAATTAATAGCCCAAATCCTAATAGAATTCCCTAAAGACCTTAAAGCCAGATATAATTTAAATTATAATTACAAATTGAAAGACTTTGAAACAGTTTTAAATTTAACAAACAAACACAACTTACAAAAAGAAGCAATTCTGGATATATTACAAAAAATAGCTAAAAATCAAAAAATAAACCTAGAAGATTATGAGCAAATTCCAGTCACCAAGATTCAAAAAGAAATCAAAGATATATTTGAAAAAGACCCAAATTTAACCCCGAATGCCATAATGGGAATCCTAATGCAGAAATACGCTGGAAAGGTAAATCCCAAAACCATTTTTGAATTAATTAAAAATACAATATGAAATTTATCGAAAATAAATTTTTAAGTGAACTTGTAAAAAAAAGAGGTTGGATAACTTCCCTTCTTTTAGTTCTCTTTCTCATAGTTCTAAGTCGAACTGTAAACGAAATGGGGGTTAATTACGTAGCTAATCAACAGGAAAGAAATCCTGATGGAATTATTGTCGGAGCCGAACCCGTTTTTAGAGAAGGTGATGGAAAGGTTGGTCTACTCTTAATTCATGGTTATAGTTCCAGTCCCAGTGACTTCAGAGAGTTAGTTGAATTCTTATCTGAAAAGGGAATCACTATCCACGTTCCTCTCCTCCCCGGTCATGGCACCCATCCTAAAGACCTCAGAGAATCCACATATCAGGAATGGCAATCTGTAGTCGAAGAAAGTTTAGAAAAACTAAATACTGAAAAAAAATTTGTCCTAGGCTTTTCCATGGGTGGTACCCTGGCTCTAGATTTAGCTTCTAAAAAAAATTTAGATGGACTTATGACTTTAAACGCGGCTATTTTTCTAGCCAACCGTTGGCTTCCTTTTATTTCCATAATCAGTATAGTAGAAACTTACGTAGAGAAAAAACCAGAATCAATAATTGGATTCATAAATGAAAAAAGAGTTGTTTATGACTCTATACCCTTATCTTCCATTTTAGAACTCCAAGATCTAATAAAACAATTAAATATAAAAAAAGTAACTGAACCTCTTTTAATCTTCCAATCCGATAATGATAAAACAGTCCTCCCAGAATCTGCTAACTACATTTTCAACAATGTCCAATCTAAAGACAAAGAATTAATCAATTTAGGAAACTCTACTCACGCAAGTATAGAAAATGAACAAGCTGCTTTTGAAGAAATTTATAACTTCATAACAACTCATTAATGTTTAATTATGGCTTGTATCCTATCTCTTTCCTTTTTACTTCTTTTAATCAAATCTTGTACTAATTTTCTACCATCTTTTTCATTTAGCTTCCCTTTCTTAACCAAATCCATAACAAGTTTGTCTACATTTTCTTTAGCAATAGAAGCCACGCCTACACTCAATAAAAAACCGGTATTAATTAATTTCTTAACTTTATTAGTACTTGCCCTTGTACTCTTTTTCGTAGAACTTTTCCCTCTTTTTTTCTTCATACTATAACCCTCCTTTCTTTTATAACAGACGTAATAATATTAATAGTTAAAAAGATTGCGGTTAAAAATCCTAAAAATGCTAACCAATTTCCCTTGCCTGCTTGTAAAACAATTGCACTTGCAACTATCAAAGCCGCAATTATCACACCCATACTGACTCTATTAGTGCTTCTCTCCATCTCTCTTTCTAATTGTACTAAATCTTTTCTCTCAAACTGCACCCCCAATCCTCCTCCCTTTAATCTCGCTAAAATCTGATTTACTTGGGTAGGAATTAATTTCATATTGGATTTAAATTCATTCACATCATCTACAAAAGCCTTTATCACATGCCCCGGCTTTAATCTTCTAGCTGTTAAGTCATCCACATATCCATGTAAAGAATCTGATAATTTAAATTTAGAATCTAAACTTCTACCCACACCCTCACAAGTCACTATTGCTTTCACCAATAAAATAAAATCCACTGGCAGTTTAAATTTATATTTCCTAGCCACAAAAGTTAATTCATTAAATAATTTAACCACATCAATCTCTTCCATACTACTTTCTGCATGCTCTTCCACAATCATTCCTAACTCACTCACTAACTTCTCATCTTTCTCTTCTAAAACCCCCATTCCCAAGAAACAATCCACCACATTATTAATGTCTCTATGCACCAAACTAATTAACATGTCCAATAAGTTTTCCTTCATCTCTTCTGTTAAATGTCCACAAATTCCATAATCTAACAAAGCAATTTTATTTTCCGGTAAAACAAAAACATTAGCGGGATGCGAGTCCGCATGAAAAAATCCAAACTCAAACACCTGCTTTAAAAAACAATTTGCTAGATTCTTTGCCACAACAGAATCATCACACCCCCATTCCTCAAAACCTTCTTTATCATCAATGGGAATCCCATCAATATAACTCATAGTCAAAACTTTCTGAGTTGTAAAATCTTTATACAATTTAGGCACCCTTACGGTCTCAGAATCTTTAAAATTATTAAAGAATTTGTCAATATTCCTGCCTTCTTTCAAATAATCTAATTCATCTAAGGTATATCTCTTAAACTCATCCACAATCTCTCTCAAATTATGTTCTCTTATATTCTCAAATTTCTTTTGTAATAAATCTACTAAATAATACAACAAATCAATATCTTGATTCATAATCTCTTTTATTTTCGGCCTTTGAATCTTAACCACCACTCTCTCCCCATTTAACAATCTGGCCTTATGCACTTGTCCTATAGATGCAGAAGCAACAGGCTCTTTGTCAAAATAAGAAAAAATCTGGCTTAACTTATGCTTTGATTCTTTTTCAATAGTACCTTTTACAGCACCATAGGCAAAGGGTGTAACCCCATCTTGTAATTTACTAAACTCCTCACAATATTCCTCTGGAATTAAATCCGATCTTAAACTTAATAACTGCCCTAATTTAACAAAACTCCCCCCTAATTCATCCATAACCATCCTTACTTTTTGAGGCAAATCTCGGGGTTTTTCCTGTTTTTGTATTCTTTGATGCCAGAATAAATGATGATTCAGTTTTAACTCCTCTAGATAATACCCCAAACCCACTTTAAATAAGGCCGTAGCTATTTGTTTCAGTCTTTTAGCATCTTTATACGTATGTTTAATATTAAACATACTAAAACCTAAATGGAACAAATATAAATATCTTTTGAAACCAAAACCTTAAATAATTCTGAATTCTTTCTTAAATTATGATAAAAAAACATCATACTAAAAAAGAGGCTCCTAAACATTCTAAAAGAATTCGTTCTCCCAGGGGTCCTTTAATAGACAAGGCCGATTTTAATAAAATCCAAAAAGAAATGGAACTTTTTGAAAAAAGACGCGAGGATGTTATTAAAAAATCTAGAGAAATCATTAAACTTTCTAAACAAATTATTTATGGCATCCACAGGGATGATAAAAACATCCCCCAATTAATAATTGATATTAAAACTAAAGTTTCTAAATTAAGAACTAGGGGAGAATTACAATTCTCTTCTTTCTATAAAACAGCTATGCAGGAATATGTAGAAGCTGTTGCCATGTTTGAAGTTCTTAAAAATCATAAATTACCTTCTCAACATTATTTATTTGTCTCAGCTCCGGATTATTTAGCTGGTTTATGTGATCTAACTGGAGAATTAATGCGTAAAGCCAATAATTTAGTTATTAAACGCAAACCCGAAGAAGCCATCATGTTAAAAGAGGTTGTAGATCTAATCTACGGAGAATTCTTAGCTTTGGATATTAGAGACAACGACTTAAGGAAAAAAGCTGACCAAATTAAATATAACCTAAGAAAATTAGAGGACATTGCTTTTCATTTAGCTAGACGCAGAAAGTAAATTCTTCACAAACTCCAAATTATGCAAACTCATTAATCTTTTCCCTAGGGGCTCTTTAATTTTAATCAAATAATGGATATAAGCTCTACTTTGCTTACAAGCTTCACATTTACAATCTTTTTCTATTGGATTAAAATCTTCCTTAAACTTCCCTTTCTCTAAGTCTAAATTTCCTTTAGAAGTAAACACCAATCCATGTCTTCCAACCCTGGCTGGATAACAAGAATCAAAAATATCTACTCCTAATTTTATAAATTCTTGAATATCTTCCGGAACCCCAATGCCCATTAAATAAATGGGTTTATCTTTAGGTAATAACTTAACAGTATACTTAACAATCTCAAATATTTCTTCTTTAGTCTCCCCTATACCAAGACCTCCAATAGCATACCCATCAAAATCTAAACTTTTTAACAACTCCGCACTTTTCTTTCTTAAACCCTTATAAATCCCCCCTTGAACAATACAAAATAATTTTCCTTTTCCTTTATATGATTCTTTACACCTTTTAGCCCATTCATAGGTTAAATTAACACTATTTTCTATATCTTCCTTTTTATCTCCATATCGGGGCATATAATCTAAACACATCACCACATCAGCTCCTAATTTTGTTTGAATTTCCATAGACTTTTCAGGAGTCAAATCATGAATACTTTTATCATACGGACTTCTTAATTTCAACCCTTTTTTACTAATTCCAACTAAAAACTCATCTGAAATCATCTGAAAACCGCCAGAATCACTAAAAAAACTTAATTTAGTTCCAGTAAATTCTCTTAATCCTCCAGCTTTCTTAATTAAATCTAAACCCGGATCTAAATATAATAAAAAAGAATTACAAATTACAGTAGAGAAATCCATTTCCTCCACTTCTTTTAAACTTAACAATTTAGTGCTTAATTTAGTGGCCACAGGCATAAACATGGGCAATTTTACTTTCTTATCTAAATCCAGGGTTTTCATGAATCCCTTAAAGTAAAAACATTTAAAAAACAACTCATTCTTAATAATAAATATGCCTAAAACCAGTTTAAGAACACATACTTGTAATCAATTAACAGCTAAGGACAAGAATAAAGAAACCACCCTATGTGGTTGGGTTCAAAACAGAAGAGACCATGGAGGCATTATCTTCATAGATTTAAGAGATAGATACGGCTTAACCCAAATAGTTTTTGACCCAGAATTTGAAAGGAAAACCCCCAAATTAGCAGATCAATTACGCAGAGAAGATTGTATCCAAGTCACGGGAACAGTAAAACCTAGAAAAAAAGGCATGGCCAATTCTAATTTAACAACTGGAGAAATTGAAGTTTTCATAAAAAAACTAAATATTTTCTCTAAATCCAAAACCCCGCCATTCGAAATAGAAGATAGAATCACTCCCACTGAAGATTTAAGATTACAATACAGATATTTAGATTTAAGAAGGCCGATTATGCAAAAAAACCTAAAATTCAGACAAAAAATAATGCAAGCTTCTAGAAAATTTATGGAAGAACAAAATTTCATGGAAATTCAAACACCCATGATGGTTAAACCCACTCCAGAAGGCGCAAGAGATTACATTGTCCCATCTAGAGTTAACCCAGGAAAATTCTACGCTCTGCCTCAATCTCCTCAATTATACAAACAAATCTTAATGATATCCGGAGTTGACAGATATTTCCAACTACCTGCTATTTGTATGAGAGACGAAGACCTAAGAACAGACAGACAGCCTGAACATTCTCAATTAGATTTTGAAATGTCTTTTGTAGATGATCAAGATATTAGAGATTTAGTAGAAGCTTTAATGAAATCTGTAGTTAAAGAAGTTCTAAACAAAAAATTAGACAAATTTCCAGTTTTAACTTATCAAGAGGCCATGGATAAATATGGTATAGATAAACCCGACTTAAGAAATCCTTTAATTTTAGTAGATATAACAGATCTAGCTATAAAATCTAACTTTGAAGTTTTCAAAACTCAAAAAACCATAAAGGCTTTAGTAGCTCCAAGATCTATTGGAAGAAAAGAAATAGATTCTCTAATTGATTTTGCTCAAAAATTAGGAGCTAAAGGTATGGCCTGGATGCGTTACGACGGTAAAAACTTAGAATCTTCCATAGTCAAATTCTTCCCAGAATCTTTACAAAAAGATTTAATTAAAAAACTTAAACCTGAAAAAGATTCTACTTTATTTTTCATAGCAGATAAAACAAACAAAGTAAACGAAATCTTAGCTGAATTAAGAATTGAATTAGGGAAAAAACTAGATTTAATTAAAAAAGATGATTTCAAATTCTGTTGGGTTACAGACTACCCCTTATTTGAATACAATGAAGGGGAAAGTAAATGGGATCCTATGCACCATATTTTCTCCCATCCCACTCCTGAAACTTTAAAACACCTAGAATCTGCTCCAGAAAAAGTTTTAGGCAATTTATTTGACCTGGTTTTAAATGGAACCGAATTAGGCTCCGGTTCCATAAGAATCTCAGACCCAAAATTACAACAAAAAGTATTCAAAGTCATTAATATAGATGAAAAAGAAGCTCAACAAAAATTTGGATTTTTATTAAAAGCTTATGATTACGCCGGTCCCCCTCATGGAGGTATGGGATTAGGTTTTGATAGAATCGTAACTATTTTACTCGGCCAGACAGATATTAGAGAGGTAATAGCTTTCCCTAAAAACAAAGCAGCTCAAAATCCCATGGATAATTGTCCAACCGAACCTTCAACTCAACAATTAACTGATTTACATATTAAAGTAGATATTGCTAAAAAGAGAGGAGGAAAATAAACTTTTGGTGAAGCTTTTCCAAAAAGATTCAAATGAAAGTAGATAAAGATTTAATAGAAAAAGTAGCTAAAAATGCTAGATTAAACTTAACAGAAACAGAAATAAAAGAATTTCTACCCCAATTAAAAGAAATCTTAGAAGCTTTCAAAGAAATTTCATCAGCAAAGGTAGAAAAACTTAAACCATCCTTTCAACCTTTAGAAGTTAAAGACATTACACGAGAAGACATTCCCAAAAATTGTCTTAAACAAGAAAAAGCTTTACAAAACACCAAACACAAACAGGATGGTTATTTTAAAGGACCCAAAGCATTATGAAACTTTCAAAATTCACACTAGTATTCTTATTAACAATAATTATAGTCAGACTTTTTCTTTATTTCATACCCAGAACCAGCACCTTATACACAGATGAATTCCACCATATTTACATAGGAATTGCTTTACTAGTAATTTATTTCTTTTTAAAACATAAAGAATTTTCAAAATATATCTTAGCAGTTACTTTAGGCTTAATAGCAGATCAAATCTCAGCCTTACCTTTCTATCTAGCTTATTTAATAAATAAACCTCTAACGTCTCCTTCTTTCTGGGCTTACTGGTCTCCTTATTCTCAAATATCCACTTTAATAGTAATAATTATCTCTGTAATCATAATTGAAAAAAAGTTAGGTGATTAACTTGTATTTATCCAAAGAAAAGAAAATTTATTACAATTTTATAAATAAAAAATCAAAAAAACCAGTTTTAGTATTTCTACATGGTTTAGGAGTTAATTGGACAGTCTGGAAACCTATCTTAGAGTATTTCAAAAAACAAAACCATCCCATTCTCTACCAAGACTTAAGAGGCCATGGTAAAAACGCTTTCTTTGATTCTTACCAATTAGAAGACTTCGCTCAGGATTTAAATGAAATTCTAAACAAAGAAAAAATAAAAAAAGTAATCCTAATCGGCCATAGTTTAGAGGGGATGATTTCCTTAATTTTCTATAAATTCTACAAATCCAAACTAAAAAAATTAATTCTACTTAATACTACTTACAAAAATCCCATTCCTAAATGGTATCTTTATTTTATTGGTCCAATAGACAGATTCATTACAAAAATAGTAACCCATACTTTTTTAAAAAAGCTGTATAAATATAGAGATTTCTCTAAATTAAAAAATAATTCTAACTTTACTCTAGTCCTCAAAAATATGTTTTACCGTCGAGAAATGCAATTCGAATGCATTAAAAATATAACAAATTTAGATTTAACTTCTTTAATAAAACAAATAAAAATTCCTACTTTAATCATTGCTAGTACTAAAGATGAATTATTCTCTCCAAAAATAGAGAAAAGAATGCACAAATACATAAAAACTAGTAAATTAGAAATTCTAAAAGGCACTCATGCCCTTCCCTTAAAAAAAGCTGAATTAATCGCAAAAGAAATTCAAGATTTTATAAAATGAACAAAGACAGACTTAAGATCTCAATAAAAGTTTTCATAATTTGGACTTTAGCTTTTGTAGGAACCAAATTTTTTAACGGCTTAATCAAAGCTCCCAGTCATTCTATCTATATTTTTCCTTTTGAAAATAACATTCCCTATATTCCGGAATTCTTCCCCATTTATTTCTTAGCAGTTCCTTTAGTGATCCTCCCTCTTTTTCTAATTAAAAATAAAAACATATTTAATCAAATGGTCAAAGCATATTTAATAACAATAATAACAACCATAGTCATACTTCTAATCTATCCTATAAAATTAGTAAGACCTTTAGTTGAAGGAACTGGAATTTACTATAGTACAATCCAATTTTTCTATAAAATCCTTCCTGCATACACCATTTTCCCCAGCCTCCACATGTCTTTAATGATGCTCTCTTCCTTATACATAAGAAAAGAAAACAAAAAACTAGGAAATATCTTGCTTATTTCAACCCTAATTATAGCCATCTCTATCTTACTAGTCAAAACACATTACTTAATAGATCTAATAGTAGGATTTATATTATCTCTCATTGTCTATAAAATTGTATCAAAATGAAAAATAATTACTTATCAAAAATCAAAAGAACCTTAACATCTCTACTTCCAGTAACTAAAAACAGAGAAGGAAATTGTAAAAATTGTGGAGCTTGCTGTCAATTACCCAATAAATGTTCCTTCCTTAGATTTAAAAATAAAACCTCTTACTGTATTATTCATCCCTTTAGACCTTTAAATTGTAGAAAATATCCAAGAACAGAAAAAGAATTCCTAACTCAAAAAACATGTGGTCATAAGTTCAAATGAATATCCAAGAATATTTAGAAAAAGTAAAAAATCGAGAAATTTCCATAGTTAAAATAGTAGAAAAAATAACTAAGGAAGCCAAATCTTCTCCTAATCATTTTACAGCTGTAGCTAATTCTCATGCAATTAAAAGAGCTGAACAATTAGAAAAAAATCCAGTTGGAAACCTAGCAGGACTTCCAATTTCCATAAAAGATTGTATTTGCGTCAAAGATTTGGATTCCACAGCAGGTTCAGAAATCTTACAAAACTACAGACCTCCTTTTAATGCCACAGTTATAAAAAACCTAGAAAAACAAGGAGCTATAATAATTGGAAAAACTTCCCAAGATGAATTCGGTTTTGGTTCATTCTCAGTTAACACTAAAAAAATCCCTAAAAATCCCTATGATCAAACTAGAAGTTGTGGAGGCTCTTCAGGAGGAGCAGCTGCTTTCACTTCTTACACCAAACAACCCCATATTGCCTTAGCTGAATCCACAGGAGGTTCTATAGCCAACCCTGCTTCATTTTGTGGAGTAGCTGGCCTAACACCTACTTATGGTTTAATTTCACGATACGGCTTAATAGATTACGCAAATTCCTTAGATAAAATAGGAACTTTAGCTAAAACAGTCAAAGACGCCTTCTTAGGTTTATATAATAGTCTTAGTTATGATGAAAAAGACTCCACATCCCTAACCCAAACAATTTCAAAAGAAAAAAAGGTTAAAAAAATCGCCATAGTTAAAGAATCCTTAGAAGTTGATAAAGACATTAAAGACCTAATCCTAAGTAAAGTAAAAGATTATGATTTAATTTCATTACCTAATGTAAAAAAACACGCCATTCCTACTTACTATATAATAGCCATGTCAGAAGCATCCACAAATTTAGCTAAATACTGTGGTATAAGATATGGAGCTACTTCAGATTTAAAGGGTAATTTTGATGAATTCTTTTCCTCTGTTAGAAGTAAACATTTCCAAAAAGAATCTAAAAGAAGAATAATTTTAGGCACTTTCGCTAGAATGTCAGGCTTCAGAGATGCTTATTATCTAAAGGCCCAAAAAGTTAGAACTTTAATCATAAACGAATACAAAAAAGCTTTCAAAAAATATGACATCTTAATCAGTCCAACAATGCCAATTATAGCCCCTAAATTCTCAGAAATTGAAAAATTAACACCATTAGAAAACTACATGTTAGACACTTTAACTGTAGGTCCTAACTTAGCTGGCTTACCTCATTTATCTCTAAACGCTGGATTTAAAGAAAAAATGCCAGTCGGAATCATGTTAACAACAAATCATTTAGAAGAAGAAAAATTAAGAACTTTAGGTGAAGAAATCGAGGATAATTAAGGAATCCTATTTCTTTCTAGTTGCAAAGAATAAAAAATTTTCGCTCTTATCCCTCGTGTCTTATCATTTATAAAAGAGCACGGTAAAAACCTCATTAATTCTTCTCCTTCGTCCTTAACTAAATATCTTCCTATCTTAACTTCCTCCAAGGGTCCTTCAAAACCAAATTCTCTTGGAATATTAGAACAAGCAGCCAATTTCCCATCATGTAATATCCCTAAATTATTTATTCCAGCAACACAATGAAATACAAACGGTCTAACAGTTCCTTCTACTTCTTTTCCTAACCAACCACCACAACCCAATTCAACCATAGTCTCTGCTTGATCAGCATATTTATGACAGTTTTCTACATATTCTTTTTGTAAAAAATCAATAACTTCTCTATTTTGATCCGAAGATAGAAGATATTCTTTATTGATATCCGCTCTTCCCAAGGGGTCTATAGTCATTACTCTAAAAACTCTTGGTTTAACTTCCCTTTTCATAACCTCATATAATTCTGGGATTTGATCTAAGTTTTTTGCATGGGCAACAGTTGAAACAGTAACAACTAATCCAGAATCAACAGCACTTTTAGCAGCTTTAACAGCTAAATCATAACTTCCATCCCTACCTCTAAAAGAATCATGTGCTTCTTGATTTCCATCAATACTAACCCCAATACCAGTAACACCAAATTGTTTTAATGCCTCAACAAGATCTGGATTTTTTCCAAGAGCAACCCCATTAGTTTGTATATCTATATTTCTATAATGAGGACTTTGACTAACTTGTTCTAAGATGTATAAAAGATCCTTTCTAACAAATGGTTCTCCACCCGTTATATTTATGTGTCTAAATTGTGACATATCAAAATCTTCTTCTATCTGTCCAAATGCCCCAATAACCTCATCAGTCGTTAGTTCTTCTTCTAATGGAACATCTTCAGAAGGGGATCCACAATGCTTACAACTAAGATTGCATCTCCTTGTAGATTCCCAACTAATGATTTGAAGAGGATATTCTTCAACCATCCTTTCAATTTTACTTTGCCAAATATCTAAAGCATTACAGGATTTCATTTTCTACCAGAATTATTCTCCAAAAACGGTTTGGAAGTAGTCTCCACCTTTGCTATCCGGATGACAGCCATACATGTTATTAACAAATTCAACCGGATTTGCATAACTAAGCATTCTTGCTTTATACTTCTGTACTCGTGCCATCGTTTCTGAAGATGCTTCTGAAGCTAACTTTTCTAATTTCATTTTGACATTATAGTCAAATACGTATAAATAAAGCTTATCTCCCAATTTTCTTACTTTTACGTAACATTTATATACTTTAAACACATATTAACTAAATATGACCTTAAATTTAGACTTAAAAGATAAAAAGATTCTAACCTTATTAGATGAAAATTCCAGACTTTCAAACAGCCAAATAGCTAAAAAAGTAGGCTTAAGCAAACCAGCAGTAGAATACAGACTAAATAGATTTCAAAAGAATAATATAATCTTCTCATACTACACAGTTATTAACTTCACAAAACTAGGCTATTCTCAATACAAAATCTACTTCAAATTCCAAGATACTACTTTAGAAGATGAACAAAAACTCATAGCTTACTGGAACAAAAACTCAAATTCAGTCTGGGTAGGACAAATAAGAGGTAGATGGGACTTAACAGTTTCCATTTTAGCAAAATCTAATTTTGAATTTGGAAAAATCTTAAACAATTTCATGAATAAATACTCAAAATTCATCCTAGAAAAAGATGTTTTATTAACAGAATACTCCCCTATTTACGCCAGAGAATACTTAACAGAAACAAAGTCTTCAGAATTCACTTACGGCATTCCTTCTAAAAGATATAAACTAGATGAAACAGATAAAAAAATCCTAAAAGAACTAGCAAAGAACGCCAGAATAAACATAATAGACTTAGCTAAAAAAACAAACCTAACCAGAGACATAATCAATTACAGACTAAAAAAATTAACAGAAGAAAGCATAATTATTCAATACAGATGTTACTTAAATCTCCAAAATTTAAATATTAACCATTATAAAATAATTTTCAGAACCAAAAACTTTGAGGAAAAATCCGAAAAGGAAATTAAAAATTACATCACAAAACATAAAAAAGCAACCCAATTCCTAAAACTAATAGGTTCTTGGGACTTAGAAATTGAATTTGAAACCGAAAACGAAGATGAATTATATAAAATCCTAACAGACATCAGAAAAAAATTCTCAAGTATAATAAGAGACTTTGATATTTTAAGAATAACAGAAACTTATAAGTTCAATTTTTATCCTTTTGAAATAAATTCAAACGACATGCGACATGGGGGGACGCAGGGTTTATAAATAAAAAAAGGAATTAAATAAAAAACATGAAACCCCTAAATTTATCACAATTTCCAGAAGATACCTATGTTCTCATAGAATCTAAAAAAAGAAAAGAAATATTTCAAAAATTAGAAAAAAAACTAGGATTTTTAACCAGAAGCAAAGATATAACTTCTGGAGCACTTTACGATTGGAAAAAAGGATATATGATTAAAAACAAAATCAAAAAAATCAAAAGATACATCCCCTTGCCAAAACTCAAAAAATTATGCAAAAACATCAATATTAACATCAACAACTTACATCCCTATATACAGGAAATAAAAACATCCTCAAGATCAGGACTAATTAAAAATCCAAAACTCCCATTAAAAATCATACCCGAGACTTTTACTCTTTTGGGACATTTTTTAGGAGACGGTTATGGGGGAGAAATAGGAAGAAGTGTATACACTAATATAAGTGAAGAAGCAAGAAAAGAATTTATTAAAAATCTAAAAAAAGTTTTTGGAGATATTTATTATAGTACCAATCCCAACCACCCTTATTATATAAGCGTTGCAAAAATAGCCCCTAAAATTCTTAAAAAATATTTTGAAATAAAAGATTTTAGAAATTCCAAGCCCCTACTTACAAAAAAAATACTTAATGCTCCAAGAAAATATTTGGTAGAATTTATAAAAGCAATTATAATAGACGAAGGAAGTGTAAGAGACATAGGTATAGAAATTGGAATTACTGCAAATCCAAAATTAACAAACCAGATAAAAAAAATATGTGTGAAAAGATTAAACTATAAATGCAAAGAATATAAACATTCATTCAGAATATGTACTGAAAGTTATATTCAATTTTCTAAAGATATACCAAATCTAATAATCCCACATAAACAAGAAAGATTTCAAAGACATTTCAAAAGAAAATTTAGAAAATGGTATAATCGATACAAAGATTCTACAAAAAAAGAAATAATAAAACAACTACTAAGTAAACCCCTGGATGCAATAGAGTTAAGTACTAATTTAAATATAATGGCATCAGGGATTAGAGATCAAATAAACGGCTATAATCTTAAAGAAAGAAGAATACCCGGATTAATAGATTTAGAAATAGTAAAAGTTAAAAATCTTGGTTATAGAAATATACAAATATTTGAAATAGCTAACAAAAACAAAGCTTTCGCTTTTATTAATGGAGAATATAAATGACAAAAATTGGAATCGAATGTCACGTGCAGTTATTGACCCGCAGTAAAATTTTTTGTAGTTGTCCTACTTTAGGAGATGAAAATCCCAATACTCGCATTTGCCCAACGTGTTTGGGTCTCCCAGGAAGCAAACCAGTTTTAAATAAAGAGGCCTTAAACCAAGCCCTAAAAGTAGCCTTAGCTTTAAACTGCAAAGTTTCAGAAGAAACATTTTTCTCTAGAAAGTCTTATTTTTATCCAGATTTGGTAAAAAATTATCAAATAACCCAATATGAATTTCCAATAGGTGCAAAGGGTAAACTAGAAAATATAAACATTACAAGAATTCACTTAGAAGAAGATCCTGGAGCCTTAATACATCAAGGAAACACTTGTTTAATAGATTACAACAGATCTGGAATACCTTTAATAGAAATTGTCACAGAACCAGATTTTAAAACTCCAAATGAAGTTAGATTATTTTTAAAAAAACTAATCACTATGTTAGAATATCTAGGGGTTTATAACAGAACATCAGAAGCGGCCTTAAAAGCAGATGCTAATATATCTACAACAGGAGAAAAAGTAGAAATTAAAAATATCACAGGATTAAAAGAGATCCAAAGAGCCTTAGAATATGAAGCCTCCAGACAAGAAGCCGAACCAGCCAAGATCCAAGAAACGCGTGGTTGGAATCCTGAAAAAGGTATCACATTTCCAATGCGTACAAAGGAATTTGAAGAGGATTATGGATATATCGCAGATCCAGATTTACCCAAAATAACCTTCTCGAAAACTTTAATTAACACTTTTAAAAAATCCTTACCAGAATTATCTCTAGATAAAGTTCAAAGATTCAAAAAAACTTATTCCCTTCCAGATGAAGACGCAGAAACCTTAGCTTCAGAAAAATTACTAGCAGATTTATTTGAAGAAGTAGCAAAAAAGATAGATCCAAAACTAGCAGCCAGATGGTTAAGACGAGACCTATTAAAAGTCCTACACTATAATAAAAAATCATTGAAAGATATAAAGCTAGATGCCCAACATGTAATAGAATTATTAGACTTACTCCAGCAAAACAAAATAAACGACGCCACAGCTAAAGAATTATTAATAAAATTAATAGAAAAACCTTTCTCACCTTCAACCCATGTAAAAAAAGAAAAATTAACCATGATAGAATCCTCAGAAGAACTAGAATCCATGTGTAAAGACGTCATAAAAAACAATAAAGACGTAGTAGAATCCTATAAAGCCGGAAAAGAGGAATCCATACATTACCTCGTCGGACAAGTCATGCGTTTATCCAAGGGCAAAGCCAACCCCAAAGAAGTTCAAAAAATCTTAAAGAAATTAATTTAACGCCTTCCACCTAAAACATATCCCAAATTTGCTAATTTTCCTCCTTCTTTAACTGCAGGTACATAATCTTCTTGTTTTTCACAGTCACCATTCCAATTCTTATCCCAGAAATCACACTCTAAAGACGCCAACCATTCCTTATCTTCTTCCAAATTTCTTCTTCTAGCTTCCATTAATACCGCCATATAAGCCCTACTACTTTTTTCTGGGAAATTCCAAGCAATATAAGGCCAATCCGCTGCATAAATATATGAAAAGCTCTCACCTTCATTTAAATCATTCCAAGCTATAGGTAAATTATAATACTTATCATTCCATTCTTTTATTTTAGAATTTTTATCTTTTCTCCTCTCCATTTTCTTATAATAATCAAAAAACTTATCATTTTTAATAAAAGCAGAAGCTATTGTCTTTCCATCTTTTTTAAGCTCCAAAACATTCCTCTTTTTCTTCTCTCTAAATCCTGGTAAATAAGAATAAGTATAAACAGTACCGACTGGACTAGTCCCAGATAAAGTCAAAATTCTTCCTACTTCCCTGCTCCCTTCTACACCATTTGCAACAAAGAACAAAGGTCTATTTTGATAATTTCCAGAAACTGTTTTTAAAACCCTATCCAAGTCTAAATACAATTGAGAATAAAGTCCTCCTCTTAATTTACCTACATTCCATCCTTTTTTATTCTCTTTAATATAAGCTAAAACTTGCTCTATATCTTCAAAAGTAACACTCCCACCCCCTTCTTTTCTAAGATTCTCAAATAGGCCTTTAGCATAACTCTTATAAGTCGTATCTGATCCAGTTGGCACCCTACATAACCCTGCTAATTTTTCTTCAGTAGCTCTTCCTGTAAATAAATTCCGAACAACACTTCCCATAACCTTCACTAAAGGAATCCTTTCAATATATTCTTCATCTTGATCATCAATAAAACTTTCAGACTCCACATTCACATAACTCAAATCATCATCTTCTAACTCATCACACAACGCATCCTCTGCAATTTGAACATAATTAATTTCTCCCTCAGCAGCCCCTGTTTGTTCTTCTCCATCAACAGGTTCTCCCAAACCCACCTCTATAAATTTCTCTCCACCTAAGAAAAACCCATTATCCTGCAAATCAAACATTAACTCTTCGGCAGCCAAAGCATACTCCCCCATAAAAGGTTCATCTGCTCTACCTCCATAAACTGTATTAAAACTATTTAACAAACAACTATCTGAAAAACGATTTTGTTCAAAAATACAACTGGAACCCACACTATCTTTATTTGTAATCGTAATAATAGTAGGGAAACTCAAAGCACCATTGTCTCTTAGATAAGTAACAAGTTTTTTTGTAAAGTCATAACTAAAACAGGCCCCGATAAATATTTTTACTTGGTCTACATTGTTTCTCCCTCTTTCTAATAAAACATCCCCAAGCTCTTCAAAGCTAATTTTAACATCATTATCACGTAACTGATAACCTCCTGTCTGCATTGGAATATACTGTCCTTCCGATAACCAAAAATTATCCGGACCCCCGTGACCATCAACCCAAATAAGAACATTTTCTTCATTTTCACTCTCTTTAATCAAGTCCAAAAAATTAGATTTATCCCCAGGACCTTTAAGATTTTTTTCAGGAATATCTTCAACCCCCACCCTTTCTGCAAAGTCCACAATTTTATCATTATCAAATCTGTAATGTTGGTCCTTTCCATATTTTTCCTCATGTGTTATAAGAATAAGGTGTGTATCTTTATTTATCAATTCCGTATCTGAAAAGTCAGATCTTTTTTCTAAAATAAATTCAATTCCATCATCAATACGACTAACATCTCCCTCTAAATATCTCAGGGTAGCAAGAGCAATTGAAAATCTTTCATTTTCAAGAGTTATTTCTGGATGTAGTTCTACCAATCTATCATGAATCTGATTAAACCCCTTAACAGAATAAATCACAAATCTATTAACGGGAAAAGTCTTATCATGGATGTCCTTTAAATCTTCATAATCCAAAAGAGGGTTATTCCTTAAAAGGGTTAGAAGATTCTCGCCATCCACATAATCCGATTTTGACCCAAAGAATCCAAGAAGGGGAATCATTTGTTTTCTTATTGATTCATCTGATTCAGTGAAAAATCTCAATTTCATAGGTTCGGCCAAATCCCTTAAAACTTGTCTATCCCCTATCTTTCTGTTTGAAGATTCCATTCCAAATAATCTCTTTAAACCTTTTATAGATAGTTGCTTTATTCTAGTATCCGCGTTTTCATCTTTCAAAACATCAAATAATTTTGAAGCGCAATTCCAAATCAAAAAATCATCTCGAAAACGCTCTGCATCATGTTTAACAAACCTGATTGCATTTAAACAAAAATAAACCGCGGGTTTCTTTTTTTCAATATCCCACTCTGGATTATAAACAGATTCAAAAGGTATTAAAAAATGTTTTTCAATAAGGTTGTAATAATATATATCTCTTTCTGGTAAACTATGACCCATTAAATTAGAAAGATAAAGGAGAGCCCTAGACGCAACTGCCCCATAATATTCAGAACCAAAACGTCCTTCAATTTCCTGTTTTTTTTTCAATTATTTTTTCAAGAGTCAAATCACTAGCCATAATTGTATAAATAGAAATTGGAGACTTGTAAGTTATAGTATTATCAAAGCTATAAACCAGATCAGTTAAAACCCTTAATTCAGTATATAAGGTAGAATCATAATTATCTTCACGAAGTTCCTTCACAACTGATCTACTTAAATCTTTAAACAAATCATAAACCGGATGTTTTTCACTCTTAATAAAATCACTAGGCATATCTCTTAAAATATTATCTAAGGCAGTTAAAGTTTCATTTTTAAAAACCACATCCAAACCATCTTCTAATAAATTTCCTAATGGAACTATCGCACTAGCCAAAGCATGATCTTCTGAGACTTCTTCCAAAGAATAAGCAATATCCGAAAGCTCCTTAATAGAAACCAATTTTTCATTTTGAGAAAGGTCTGAATCTTTAATATTGTCTATTAAACATGTAATTTTAGCTTCTCCTTCCATCTCAGAACAAACATCCCCCTTACCACTCCCAGGAACATAATTAATCACACCATCATAATCCTCTTGCGTAATCCAATTATTATCCTTTAATAAATTTAAACTCTGTTCGTATAATTCTTTAGAATCAAACTCCCCATCAATAGCTCTTTTGAAAAAAGCAGGATAGTATTTAGCTATCTGAGCTGGATAGGCCACATATTCTTTTGGGTTTTCACATTGCGAAGGCGTAAACGCTCCATTTTTAGGATCTCTAGTTCCATCCTTCCAATAATATTTAGGACTTTTAAAAACAATATTTTCCTTGCAAGCTAAGGAAACAGATACAAAAGGCTTACTCCATGGATCCTCAAGAGTCAAAAAAACCTCTAGCTCCCTCTCCTTCTGTTCCGCATGCACCATTTCATGGAAGAGGATACTCTCGAAACTAATCTCACTACCTGTAAATTCTGAAACCATCTTAAAATTTGGATCGACATAGATAGCTCCCTCATCAGGAGAATAATAAGCCATCCTTCCAATCTTTCCTTTCTTAGATTTCTTTCCAATTTCTTCCACAGTATCAAGATAAATTTTAATTCCATCTACCTCAATAGGTTTAAATTCATCTCTAAGAAGTCTATCAATTTTCTCAGATATCTCGCTTATATCCTCGCCATATTTTGCAATATAAGCAGGAGTAGCTTCAATATAACTTATATCTGATTCCTCTTCAACACAAGCCCCATCCACACACCCATTTTCACATACCTCTTCTTTAGAACTATCACTTCCTACACAATAGTATTCTCTCACGTTTCCACTCTCTAAACATTCGTCTTCTTTAGTTTCACTCGTATCCCTACTAAGCAACATAGACTTCTCATATTTATCATTCTTACCCAGATCAGACTCAATACAAGATGCATATCCTAAATCCGGTAATATGCATTTATTATTCAGACACCAAAATCCTATAGGACAGCCTTCATTCTCAGTACAGCTCTGAAACTGTTTTTCCAAGTCATTCTGACTCACACCTACCAGCAATCCCCGAGCTCTTAACTGCTGCTCAAAATCACCCGCCACAGGAGCCGGACTAGTGCTGGTCACACAACGATTATCAGAACATCTTTTCCTACCATCCCCCGTATAACATTCACAACTATCATATCTATCACAATTCTCCCATCCTCTAAAACATCCAAGCCAAGTACAACTCCCAAAATATCCTTGTAAAGTTAAATCCATCCCACCAGATGTTTGGCAAAATCCAGTTAATCTCTTCCCCTCATCCCTACATTCTCCATTAATGCTTAGATAACCCACATCAAACTCTTTCTTTAATTCATCCGAACTTACCAAGGGAGGACTTATGCTACTCCTAAAACAATCAGTACTAGGCAATCCAGAAAAACCCCCCAGAGAAGCCATCCCTGTACCAGTATCATCAGATGTTCGAGTCAACAAAATATCCCTTTCAGTATATTTCTCCAAATCTATAAAAATAGTATCATCATAAGCTTCATAATCATTAACATTAACATCCCATTTATACTTATTAAACGCAATTGGTAAACTACTAAACTTACCTGTTAGAGAAAAATCTCCAAAAGAATTAGTTTCTGTCTCAAAACTTGGACCAGTATAACTTTCCTGTGGAACAATCTTAACCTTAATTCTAGCCACACCCCCTCTATCACCACTAACCCTTCCATCAATTCTAAAAGAATTCTTAGGGAATAAACGAACATCACTAACTTCGGCAACATTAATATCCCCTCTAAAATTTTCATCAATATTTCTTGTCTTATAATCAAATTTAATTATTTCTAAATTAAAAGTACTCACAAAACCAGATGATGGTAATACTTCAAATCTACCATCTATCCCTGTTCTTTGAGGTATCATTCCTGTAACTCCATTAACTGTAGACTTAACTGAAACAGAATCAAGAGGACTATCCGTTAATCCATCAATAACCCTTCCCTTCAAACCATCTACTTCTCCCCCTTGAATAATCATTACTTCATCTTGAGCATTAACAAATATAACTAACAAAACAATTACAAACATCCAAAGTATTAATCGCCTCATTTTTTATGTGAAAAAGACCTGTATAATCCTGTCCCCATATTCAGACTAAACGGCTTCCCCTCCTTTCCAACAATAACAATAGCAAATGGATCTCTATAATGTATAGTAAAACTATATCTCCCCTTTTTCTTTATACGCGGATTTTCTTTTTCTAATTTATTTTTCTCAACACTAAATCTCTGTACATCACTAGTTTTTCTTTTCCATTTGTTTCCTACCCACTCATAAACTTCTAATTCTTGATCATGATCAAACCACAAAAAGAAATTAATTGTAATTCTATCCCTTCTATGCAAACTTTTCCAAAATACTAAACCTTCTCCTTCATCAGATTTGATATAATAATTAGCAGTAGTAAATGTCTTATACTCACTATTGGTAAACTCATAACTTCCAGCTTTAGTCACTAGCTGATCAAATCTCCTTCTTTCATCCGTCTTAGGATCAAAGTCTACATGATAAGCTGTAAATCCATTTTTATATACACTAGCAGATTCAGGTAATCTTCCACTTATAAAAGCAGCCACACTATTTCTACAATAATCCTGAAAACCTAAATCAGAAATTCCATCACACCTACTTTCATCCAGATTGTTAGTGGCTTCATTGTATAGTTGCTCATCATTCTCACTTATACCAGCTAATCCAATAGGCCTAGTCATCACAGGAGATTCTCCACAGCTCCCCCCAAAACCCCGAGCAAAAATAGCAAAATCACTAAATAAAATCTGCCCATCTCCATCCAAATCAAACCTCCCATCATAAGTTCTATCCTCCATAAATTTACTATATCCTTGAGCAAACAAAACATAGTCCTGAAAATCCACTTTGCAATCGGAATTAAAATCCCCACTTAAAGCATAAACTCCATAACATAAACTTACCACTACCAAAAACACTAAAATACCTCTTTTTAACATATTTAATTTAAAATTTAAGAACTATATAAATTTTTGGTGAACGCTTTTTTGATGAAACTTTTTCTAAAAGTTTCTATTGCAAAGACATTAATTGATTTTCTAATCTTTGAATTTCTCTAGCTAAATTAGAATCTTTAGTTCTTAAATATTCACCCATTTTTCCTATAATTTGTGATATCAAATCTGGCTCCTTCACACATTGCGTTACTCCACTTTGTATCGAAGGCATAAACCCTTTTGGACAACATGTCCTCAATAAAGTGGGATCTTCTGATGGTTTAACAATTTCACATCTAAATCTTCCTCTTTCAGTCACCAAATTCTGAGCTACGTTTCCAGTAATATCCAAAATAACATTCCCTATAACGGCATTGCCCGAAGAAGTCCCGGACACAATATTCGAGTCCCCTGCTCTCAAATCAACCCTTTTACTATAACTTCCACCATTCCACTTAAAATCCACATCCAGTCCTAAAGTTTCACCCTTAGAATTAAGGACTTCAAATTCAAATTCAACTTCACAACTTTCCCCCAATTTTAAATTTTTATCACAAGTATTCTTCACAGTTTTTTGAGTTCTCCTAAAGATATCGAAAAAAGACTCTTTTCCACCACACGTACTTCCTCCCATCCCAATTTCTCCCTTCACTCTACACTCAGAAGGGCAACTACAGTCATCCGGATCACTACATTGGATATCACATTCCTTAAGCTCTTCTTTTATCTCATCTTTTTTAGGCTTAGCATAAATAGGAACGTCTTTACCATATTCCTGAGCAAACAATAAAAAATCCGAGAATTCTATCTCCCCATTATTATCTGAATCAAATCCGTTTTTATAATTATCTTCACCACGAGAACTATCATAACTATTCATAAATGCCAAAAAATCTGAAAAATCTATCTTTCCATTTTTATCCGAATCGAATCCTACATAGTTAGAAACACCCGAGTTATAATCAAGAGAAGAAGGAAACCGGTCACAAGCCGGATTTCCACAAACACCACATTGGGTTGTTTTAGTTCCCGTACAGCTTCCAGCTGAACAAGTATCTCCAAGAGTACAACTATTTCCATCATTACAACTCTGTCCATTCCCTACATTTCTTCTATTCCTTGTATTCACCCACCTATACCTCACGCTAGTGACTTTACATTGATTATCTCTACAACCATATTCTTCATATCTTTGTCTTTTTTGTTCTACTTCATTACAACCTTGTCTAGACCATTGTCTTCCTGAAACATCTTTCCAGTTACTTTTTCCCGAACATGTGTTCTCATTACATAAAGCTACTTTTTTAGCAGCAGAAGGTTCAGGTTCAGGTTTTGGAACATTATATTTACATGCATAATAATAATACCACCAACCATTACGTTTAGTAATTTGAGCAGAACCATATTCACAAAAACTATTCCCATTATAACTAGAAGGACATTTATTTTTATAACTCACCCATTTTTGTAGATTAGAAGACCACCAACCTCCCCATACACTTTTTCCAGCATATTTACATTCGCTCGCAGCTTCAACATCTTCAGGAGCAACAACACTAAACAAAGCAATTAAAAATAAAGCAATTAAAAAAAATTTAAGAAATTTCATCTAAAAAATTTCCTCCTCAACTTCTGGAGGGGGACTATCTTCTAATTCTTCAGGCACTCCAAAGTCTTCCCCATTCTCAGGACTTCCACTCGGTCCTTCCGGGACCTCATTAATATCCGCAGCTGGTTCATCTTTTTCACATCCAGCTCCCATTAAAAGAAACACACCCACTAAAACTAATACAGAAAGTAAAATGGTAAATTTACGGGCTAATTTCATGCATTAACCTCCTTTAAATCTACACTCAATTTATCACAACCTTCATTTTGTTGACAAATAAAAGTAGTTCTCACTTTTATCTTCTGTCCACTCGGTACTACTATTTCCCCATTAGGATCATAACCATGCACCAATATCCCAGGATCACAATTATTCACCGGAGCTACATTAACTACCCATTTTCCATTACTATTACAAACCGCGGTTCCATCCTCACATACTCCATCAACAACCTTTTTTTGTCCAGGCCTACATTCACAATTACTTTCATCAACTTTACCATTACAATTATTATCTAATTTATCAAATCCAGTGTCATTACTGCAACTCTCCACAATACCAGGATTAATATTAGCATTAGTATCATCACAATCTCCTGTTTTTTTACCCATTAGAACGCAAATTGCTTTGGTGGTATAATCATCTCCATCTTTATCACAATAACTATCACATTTTAAGTCAACTGTACCATCACAATTATTATCTATACCATCATAACCGGTCGCATCCTCACAACTCTCTTTAGCCCCGGGATTTATAATAGCATTATTATCATTACAATCTGTTCCACCTTTGAAATTTTTAGCATCATAACCATCCCCATCCACATCAAATTCATTTGATTCTATAAAAGTACACACACATTGACTCGCAAACAGTTCATGATTTTCTGGATCTTTAATTGGAAAAAATCCATCAATATATAATCCCGGAATAGTATTCAAACATATCTTATCACCCACATTGTACTTACTTTCTTCAGTCTCAACACCACATCCTAATTTTTCAATAACAGTTAAAGCTGTTTCTCCTCTTTTCTCTTTTTCCACAGTAATCTTCCTTTCAAATTTTTCCTCACCTAAAATAACACACGCCCCTAAATTACCCTTACATTCAGCAGAATTTTCATTGGTACAACAAATCTCTTTAAAATTATCCGGATTTGGACATCCACAAATAAAACAATTATTTTTCAAATTCTGATTTTCACAATATTGAGGTTTATCATTCAAATTCTTCGTAGTATCAAACACACAAGTTTTAGTTCTAATAGCAACACCATTATAATCACAACTTAATAAATCATTATAAGTCAAACTAAAATCAACAGGTATAGAATTTTGAAGTTCAGAATCCCATATCACAAAATAATAATCTCCAGGTTTATATATCCCTTCTTTACCAATTTTACCAAAGTATTGTACAGATTCACAATTTTTTACATTATTACATCCCAAATCAATTTGACCAATAAATTTAGGACCAGGATCTTCTCCCGCCACATAGAATCCCCTATAAAATCTCACGTCATCAGAATAACCTTCCTTATCCACCGTAATTAAAATCTTTCCTAAAGTAATATCATAACCTACATTAAAATTAATTTCACTTAAACCAATAGGTAAAAGTACCAACATAAAAATAAAAATTAATATTAAATTCCTATACAATTTTCCACCTCAATTTTTTGTATTTTTTCATTACAAAATTGAAACTCTTGACCAGCCAAAACTTTTGGTATCACTTCTACTTTTTGGATAGCCTTGTATTGTTTTCCAAAATCCATTTCTACTGGATGTCTTGGAACTCCAATTGGCTTGGCTTCATAAGCATCTAATCTTTCATCTTTTAAAAGTGTTACTATTTCCTGTTCTCCGTCTTCAAAAATAAACTTAACCACAAAACCATCTTTAAAATTCATGTTCTTTTCATTATTTATTTTTACATATAACAAGTCATTATCACACCATCCGTCTTCTACTTGAAAACCCACTTCTTCACAATTATTAAAACCTTCCCATATCTCTGTTCCCGATTCTAATCCTTTACCCACTGTTTCTCCTCCCCATTGATAAAACATTAACACTAAAATGACTCCTAACATAACTAACATTACAGTTGCAATTAA